>DDZT01000012.1:0-488 GCA_002346435.1 Anaerolineales bacterium UBA3001 | reverse complement strand
GAAATGAAACATGGACCTATTGCACTTATCGACCGTAATATGCCTGTGGTAGCTATAGCAACACGTGACCAATGGTATGAAAAAATGATAAGCCAACTTCAACAAGCACGTTCGCGCGGTGGGCCTGTAGTAGTCGTCGCCACAGACGGAGACGAGACTATCACCGAAATATCAGATAGGATTCTTTGGGTCCCAAAAAGCTATTGGATGCTAAGCCCAGTTCTAACTACTATCTCACTACAATTGTTAGCATATCATATAGCAGTGCTGCGGGGGTGCGATGTTGACCAGCCACGTAACCTGGCAAAAAGTGTAACCGTAGAATAGTATAATCAGTTGGTACGAGAGTAGGCTATATGTTGAGCAGAAACAATCCACTTGCAAGGATACCCAACATGTCTTATATCTAAGATAATGCCTGGGCGCTACGCAAGGTGTTGCTCAACAATTGAGCTATTGTCATCGGACCAACTCCACCTGGAACTGGT
>DDZT01000106.1 GCA_002346435.1 Anaerolineales bacterium UBA3001 | reverse complement strand
GGTAGAGTTGTTCTTGCTGGAGCCGTGACAGTAATGGCGTGTGCTCCAGAGTCTTGGGCCAGCTGAGCGAAAGTTTCTGGATTATCGAATGGAATTTTGACTATAATGGGTAAAGACCATTTTGCCGCATTGGATACAATAGCTGATGCATGGTTAGGGTCATCATGATGTTGTAATCCAAGTTCAATCCCTATTACGTTATCCTGTTCTTCAAGCTGGTATATGCATTCGTTGACTTCATCTGGATTTTCTACTGCTAAATGTACTATTATAGGGCAGGAAAAGTTGCTCCACTTTTTTCCAAATTTCAGTAATGCTTTTCGTATACCAGGATTGGGCAATCCAGTATGTAGTGCTATTCCAGGGTTTACTTCTCGTATTTGTACGCCTCGACTGGGGTGGCGTGGATATGCTGAGATAGGATTGGTGATCATTGAACCTAATAGGCCCATTTTGATTGTTTTTGAGTACTCATCTGAAAATCCCCAGCACCCAGATTCCGCGATAAATGGACTGGTCAGTGTAAGACCCCTTTTGTGCCCAGGAGCTAGTTCAATTTGAGTGAAATTTATAGGCGGATGAATGGTCATATTGGTTGTTGGCAAATGGGCATAATCTATTTTGTGGTTCCTGGTATTATGTTTTGCGACAGGTTACTCAAATTCTGTTTGTAATTCAGATAATTTAAAAAAAGGACCTTGTTTGCAAGCTAATTGCCATCCTGATTTAGTGTAAACAGAGCATCCATGGCAGGCTCCAGAACCACAGGGCATCATAAGATCAGATAATACATAAATTTTGCTGGATATTGGGTCTAGTAATTTACGGATAATTGGCCCGGGATTGAAATCCATTAATACTTGTTCTGCCCAGTCTAAATGTTTTTCTAAAAGCGGCCTCAGTTCACCTCTGTGAACTTCAATTCGTGGATCAAGCGATTTTACTGGGTATGTGCATGATATAAAAAATGTTACGTCTATACCACTTGTCAAAGCTAATTGTGCAAATGACAGCAATTTGTTGGGGTTTTTATTGGCTACAAGTAGTAGGTGTCTGGTAGTTTTATTGATTAATATAGGTTTACCACAAGGACCAATTAGGCTAACTTTTGAGCCTAGACTTAGGTAATTGGATCTCGTATCTTCATTTTTTATTTCTATTGTAAAGCCATTACTCTTAGTAGTAGTTGGAAATAAAACTGTATTCATATATGGGTAAATGGTTCTCCAGAAGCGACCTAGCATGAATTGTCCAGGAAGTGGAATATGTTTAGTATCTAATTTTACTTGGAGTCTATCATTTCCAATTGCAACAAGGTCGGTGCATCTACCGGTACTGAATCTCATGCTGGCATGATAGCACAAATAGAGGCATGCGGAGTTCAAGGTCACTACTCGAATATTATGATATTATGCTAAAGCAATAGTTAGAATGGGTTCACACCAATAAATTGGATGGGAAACTTGGGTGCTAGCAATCAATCTATGGACAATGTAGGGATAGGACTTTGTGTCACTTGTCAACATCTTAGAGTAGTTACAAGTAATCGCGGTTCATATTTCGTGATGTGTAATTTGGCAAGACTGGATAAGCAATACGAAAAGTATCCTGTGCTGCCGGTTCTCAGTTGTAACGGCCATGCGATTGCTATTAAACAAGATGACTAGACGCAATTTATATAGTTGGGAACAACAAGAAGCGGAGACTGTATTTTCGGCATCTATAGATTACCAGAGGGTAATTGTCCATGAAGGCGTACGATGGACCAATGTTGTAGATGATTGGTCGCGTAGGATGCGATTTGTTCCTGCTCGGCCTCAGAACCAACAAAATCTTATAGCTATTGGTTTTCACTGCTATTTCCCTATATGTCTTCCTACTATTTGTTTGTCAGGGAATAATGAATTCAGGTTATCTATGGGTTGGTTAATTCACGAGCTTGTCCACGTGTGGCAATTTCAATCTATGGGATGGAATTATTTACCTAGAGCATTAATCGCACATATGCGCGAGGGTGCTGATGTTTATAATTATGGAGGAGAAGCAAATCTTGAAAAGTCGCGCTCGGGTGGTGTTAGGCTTAAAGACTACAATTTGGAACAACAAGCAGCAATCATACAAGATGCTTATCTGAATCGCTCTGATTTAGATTGCGACAGTGTTTGGGATGCATTCATAGCTGATGTTAGGTGACATGTTGCCGATATGGTTGCCGTAATTGTTAGGTTGCGGTAAAGTGCAGTAATGAATATCTTAATAACTAATGACGATGGAGTCACATCAGTTGGTCTACATGCTTTAGCAGATGCACTTAGAGAGGTGGGAGAAGTTACGGTTTTGGCGCCTAATCGTAACTGGTCAGTGTCAGGGCATGCGAAAACTCTTGACAATCCCCTGCGATTACAAAGCACTTATCTTCCCGATGGTACCAATGCATTTACAACAAATGGTAGTCCCGCCGATTGCGTAGTCCTTGGACTTCTTGGAGCTCTTCAGAAACCTATAGACCTCGTGGTTGCGGGTATCAATACCAGCAATAATCTAGGTTATGATGTTAACTATTCTGGCACAGTAGCCGCCGCTACAGAAGCGGTGATAAAGGGTGTGCCCGGTATAGCTATATCTACCTTGTTTGATAAAGATATAGGATATGGTCCTGCGGCGAAAGTTGGATTGCAGGTAGTGAGACAAGTAATGCAGCATGGTTTGCCTCCTAAGACTTTACTAAATGTCAATGTTCCTACTATTACTCTGGATCAGATGAAAGGTTTCGAGATTACCAGACAATGTGATACTGGTCATCATCAGGATGATTTGGTGCACTACAAAGATCCTTACGGAGAGACATATTACTGGATAGGTGGAAAGCCGTTCAACAATCCAGAAAAAATAGGAACGGATATTGGCGCTGTTGCCAACAACTATATTTCAGTCACGCCTTTGAAGATTGATAGAACATCAAATTCATTTATCTCTGATCTAAATGATTGGGTTTTGGAAGTTCCCATTGATTAGATTTAATGCTAGTCAATACTATTGTAAGTATAACTATTAAAAGATATTGTATGTGAAATAGAAATGATATAACTGGAGGCACAACTATATGTCAATACCCGCTAATGATACTTTATTACAGTCAGATGACAAACGCGCCTGGCGTTCATGGGCATTGTATGACTGGGCCAATTCAGCATTTGCCACTACAGTCATGGCCGGTTTTTTCCCATTATTTTTCAAAGCATATTGGGCGAATCCTAACAATCCAAGTGAAAGCACTTATATTCTTGGGTTGTCTAATTCAATTGGTTCTATAGTTGTAGCTGCTTTGGCGCCTTTTCTAGGTGCCATTGCCGATAAAGCTGGTGCCAAAAAGAAATTCCTTGCTCTATTTGCTTTTCTGGGCATAGTAATGACTGGTGGGCTTTGGATGGTACAGCAGGGTCAGTGGCTTATGGCAGTACTGGTATATGCTTTGGCGGCGATCGGCTTTTCTAGTAGCAATCTGTTTTACGACTCGCTTCTGCCTGTAATTGCTCGCAGAGAAAAAGTGGACTATGTATCTGCCTTAGGATTTGCTTGGGGGTATATCGGTGGCGGATTGCTTTTTCTAATAAATGTCATAATGTATCTACAGCCCGAACTGTTTGGTATTCCCGATGGATCTACTGCAATCAGAATTTCATTTGTAACTGTGGCCATATGGTGGGCAGTTTTCTCAATTCCGGTCTTCCTTTTTGTAAAAGAGCCCACTAAGCATGATTCTGTTGGTGCACTGGAAGCTATATCTTCTGGATGGAAACAACTTGCAAAAACTATAAGTGATATTAAGCATATGAAAGTGGTAGGGATGTTTCTGTTAGCCTATTGGTTTTATATCGATGGAGTAGATACTATCGTAAGAATGGCAGTTTCATATGGGACTGATCTTGGTTTTGATAGTAGTGCCCTAATCACAGCTTTACTGCTTGTACAATTCGTGGCTTTTCCGGCAGCTCTTTTGTACTATCGTTTTTCAAATGTGGTAGGAGTTAAGCCTGCCATTATGTATGCTATCGGTGGTTATGCTGTAATAACATTTCTGGCTTATTTTATGAATGCAACTTGGCATTTCTATACTCTGGCAGTAATGATTGCCCTTTTTCAGGGTGGTATCCAAGCACTTAGTCGAAGTCTTTATACTCGCATCATACCGACTGAAAGATCAGCTGAATTTTTTGGGTTCTACAATATGTTTGGCAAGTTTGCGGCAGTCATGGGGCCTTTCTTGATGGGATATGTGACTCTTATGTATGATAATCCGCGTTTTGGCATACTTTCAATTTTAGTTTTGTTTATGTTGGGAGCTTTCTTTTTAGCTAAAGTTGACGTAGCCAAGGGAGAGCAATTAGCCAGAGATTATCTGACTAACTAAATACAGTGAATATTAAGCTTGAGCAAGCATTATAGAGTTGATATATGAAAAGGTTATTTATGTTTGGAAAACATACAGATAAATATCTTATAGGTATTGTGGTTGGTGCTATAGCACTTGTTATAACTTCGATATTTATGGTCCAATCGATGCCAGAACCATCTTACAAAGATGGATCGTCACCTGAAAGTGTTGCACATAATTATCTTTTGGCTTTGCACCAGGATAATTATGTGCGTGCTTATGGCTATCTATCTATGCAGTTAGATGGTTATCCTCAAACTGCCGATGAATTTGAGGATTTAGTTTTGAACAATTCTTGGGACTTCAGGATTGATGATGACAATGTGCAAACAGAAGTCATTGAAGTGGATATTGAAGATGATAGAGCCCGGGTTTTAGTGCGGGAGACAACTTTCTATTCAGGGGGAATTTTTAGTGATGGGTATGATTCGTCTACATTTCGAATGACACTTCGGCTTGATAATAATGTTTGGAAAATACGTTCTGCGTCGCGATATTGGTCAAATTGTTTGAATGATACTAGTGCATGCCAGAAACTGGACATTTGATAGACTCTAATGGATTCCAATGAGTAGTATACGTCGTTGGTACTTGTTTGCAGTTTGCGCTGTAAGCCTTCAGTCAGTGGCTTGGGCAGCAATTGTACTGTTGCGAGGCCTACTTAATCCTAGGCTTCAAGCAGACTTTGAATTGATTTCGGTACAAATTGCTGTAATCATAAATGGTTTGCCAATTTTTTTGTGGCATTGGGGTAGAGCGCGCGATCATTTTGTGAATCAAGCTGTGGATGGAGTAGTAGATGTAGGACCTGCACCAATATATTTGTATTTAATGTTGTTGGGATTGATTGGACCTATTGTTGCCAATGCGATTACTCTGTTGCTTGCTTTATATCACACAATATTAGGATCGTCCTCAAAGTTACTCCCAAATGGTATGGATTCATCCGAGGCTATTATCAGCTCTGTTGTTGCTTTGCTAGTGCTATCTATCTTGTCACTCTATTTTCGAAGACAGGAACGTGAAGAATTCGACTTAGATAGTAAAGAGAGTCAGGGGAGTGTTGCAGATGTAAGGCGCGGATATTTATTCTTACTAAGTATTACGGGTCTATCACTTACAATTTACAGTTTGATAGGGCTACTGAATTGGATATTGTCGCAGCTATTTGTGGACCAGACAGTTACTGCGCTTACTAGTGCTGCTGCAATTGTTGGAAATGAAGTTGCTCGTTTATTAGTTGGTTTAATTCTCTGGCAATTGTCATGGGGTCGAGCCCAATCTTTTTACCACTCTGGCTTACGAGATGAGCAAGGATCATCAGTGCGCAAGCTGTATCTCTACTCTTTAGTGTTTGTCGGCTCACTGGCAGTTGTTACTACTACAGCCACTGTTCTAGCAGGTGTTCTACGTGCATGGCTTGGATTGGTTAATGATGGCGAAATTCGCATAGCTGTTAGTTCGATAATCGGTTTCGGCATAGTATGGTCATATCATGCGTTTGTTTTGCATCATGATGCAAAACTTGCACCCAATGCTTACAAAGAAGCGCAAATTAGAAGGATTTATAGATATTTGCTGGCAACAATTGGTTTTGCTGTTGTACTGGTTGGTCTAGGGGGTGTTATTGATGTAATTATTCGTATGATATTTGAACAGAGATTAGGGAATCTACTGCGTGAACAAGTAGCTAATGTCTCAGCTGCTCTGATGGCTGGACTACCAATTTGGTTATTGTCATGGCGAAAGATACAGGAAGCATCCAAAGCTGACAATGATTTGGCTAAACTTGAGAGGACATCTTCAGTTAGGAAGGTTTATATTTATTTTTTCCTTTTTGTAGCCACAATGACCGTCCTCGCTAGTGGCGTTGCCATAATATCTCAATTACTTAACATATTTTTGGGAAACTCTTCGACAGACAATTTAGCCAATCTACTAGCTCACGCTATTTCTTATAGCTTAATTGCTGTTGCTGTCTGGTTATATCATCGTGCTATTCTAAATGAAGATCGGATTCACAATATTGATGACCAAAAGCAAGTTGGAATGAATGGGGTTAGGGTGGTGATTTTTATGCCTGACGCCGATGATATTGGTGTTAGTCTGAACTCCACATTGGGTTTACAGTTTCCTGAGATTACCATAGCGTTGACCTATAGAGCAGAAGATCTTGCTGATTTGTCAGCTACTGATGTGGTTATCGCTTATTCTGACGATATTAGTGCTGTTGCAAATACTAAATCTCGTAAGTTGATAATACCTTCTATTCCTAGTCATGAGTGGAACTTTATTGGAGCATCTTCTAGGTCAACACAGTCACAGATAAAAGACTGTATGAATGCCTTGCGACAAATTGTGTCTGGAGAAGAGATAAAACCATCTCGTAGATTAAGCGGATGTGTACTTGCGGCATTAATAGTAGTTGGTGCCGTAATTTTATTTCAATTTGTGATGTCGTTTATTATGTTTGTGACTGGGATGTGATGAGTTTATAGTAAAACCTATTTTTTGGAGAATAATGTGAGCAGATCTATCGGATTTATTGGTTTAGGTGCAATGGGTACAGGTATGGCTCTTAATCTTCTTAGAGCTGGGTTCGAACTACATATATGGAATCGTTCTGCTAGCAAGATGGATACACTATTAGAGGAAGGTGCTATTCCTGCAGTAAATCCAGCAGAACTAGCTAATTCTTCTGAAATATCTATTGTATGTGTAAGTGATACTCCGGATGTGGAATCTGTAGTACTCGGTCGTGATGGCATTATTAATGGAGTGCAGCCGGGTTCTTTAGTAATTGATACTAGTACCATTAGTCCTAAAGCAACACGTAATATTTCAGCACGACTCAAGGAAAGTGATGTGCACATGTTGGATGCTCCTATAAGTGGGGGCCCTGAGGGTGCTGCGAAGGGTACTCTTAGTATCATGGTCGGTGGTGACACTGATCAAATAAGACGCGCTATGCCTGTTTTGGAAGTTATGGGTGACAATATTACTCATGTAGGCAATTCTGGTGACGGTCAGTTGGTTAAGTTGGTAAACCAGATTTTAGTGGTGGGTAATGCACTGGCGATGAGTGAAGCTTTACTTTTTGCACAAGCTGCTGGTCTTGATTTGAATAAAACTTTAGAAGCTATTTCAAATGGAGCTGCAGGGAGCTGGATGTTAAGCATGCGGGGCCCACAGATTGTTGAACGTGATTGGAGACCTGGTTTCACAATAGATTTACAGCAAAAGGATTTGCGCCTAGCATTGATGGCAGCTGATGAACTTGGAGTACCAGTTCAGATCACCAGCATCGCATTTCATTACTATAGGGTACTACAAGAGCAGGGATTAGGATCGGAAGGTAATCATGCTTTGATTAAGGCTTTTGAACGTCTTACTAATGTGGTAGTGGGTGCTCACTTGTGATCCCAATATCCACTTGTGTGGTTTGTAATTCCCAACTATTGAGTTCAGCATGTTAGCAATTCAGGTTGTAGATGATGAGGCAAGAACATTAGTGTGGAAAAATGTCTCGGATCCAGTATGTGGTAGAGAGGAAGTTCTGGTAGATGTATGTGCTGCTGCTCTCAACCGTGCCGATCTATTACAACGTGCTGGTAAATATCCTGCTCCTTATGGAGCTTCGAAAATATTGGGTTTAGAGATTGCTGGCAGGATATCTATGTTAGGTGATCAGGTGCATGACTGGAAACTCGATGATCGAGTTTGTGCTTTGCTACCAGGTGGTGGATATGCTGAGAGAGCAGTAGTACCTGCGGCAATGCTTATGCCTATTCCGGAGGATTGGAGTTATGAACAAGCATCTTCTTTACCAGAATGTTTTTTGACAGCTTTTGTAAACATTTATATTGAAGCGGGACTGGAATCTGGAGAAGTTATTCTTGTACATGGCGGTGCAAGTGGCATTGGTACAGCTGCTATTCAGCTTGCATCTGTCACAGGTAATCCTGTCATTGTAACGGCGAGTAGCTTAGAAAAGGTGACTGCCTGTACAAATCTAGGGGCGGATTTGGCAATCAATTATCGGAAACATGATTTTGTTGAAAAAGTGATTAGTTATACCAATGGCGATGGTGTAGATGTTATTATGGATATAGTTGCTGGAAGCTATATTGAGCGAAACATAAAGATATTGAAATCTAAAGGTCGATTAGTGGTTATAAGCACCTTGGGAGGCGTCCGTGCAGAAATTGATTTAGGTCAATTAATGAGACTACGAGCACGGATTATAGGATCTGTTTTACGTAGTCGTTCAATGCTAGAGAAGATTGAAATAAAACAGCGGTTTATGGACTTATTTTGGCCCCATATTGTTTCAGGCAAAATATTACCAGTAATTGACTCGATATATCCTATTGATCAGGCCATGCTTGCACATCAGCATATGCATGATAATAGAAACATAGGTAAGATAGTGTTGAAGATACAGTGATTAGCAACAAATACTCCTCAAGATGGTCAAAACAAACATTGCTTTACACGTGTTTAGTAGCTGTATTGTTACTGAGTTTTGGCCTCCGCTTATTTAGGATACAGCATCATAATATCTGGGGTGATGAAGCATTTAGTATAGCTTTTAGTAAACAAGCGTTAAATTTGGTATTGTCATCTGGCGCAGAAACTCACCCGCCTTTATATCACGCCTTGTTACATATATGGATATCTCTTGTGGGAGACAGTGTTTTCTCGCTGCGCTATTTTTCTGTTTTACCGGGTGTGCTAATAATAGCAATTGTTTTTGTGATAGGACGTAGGTTGGTAGATCATCAGCTTGGTCTCCTGAGTGCTACTATGATAGGAGTTTCTAGTTTTGCGGTCTATTATAGTCAGGAAGCAAGAATGTACTCGTTGGTCGCATTTTTCTGTGCCATAGCATCATACGCTGTCCTACGATGGGAACTTAGAGAAAGTAGTAGATGGATGATCATATTTGTTGTAAGTATGCTGGCAGCTGTTTTTACTCATTATTATTCGTTTTTTGTTTTGCTATCCCAAAACATGTATATGTTTCAACAACGTAAGAACAATTTGGAGCAATGGCGCAAATGGATGTGG
>DDZT01000076.1:552-4031 GCA_002346435.1 Anaerolineales bacterium UBA3001 | reverse complement strand
CCCGAGTCTTGTGGTAATAGTAAGTAGACACGGTTGTATTGAGTTCTAGGGTGACCACGAACTTCAATCGAATCCTGTTGTATTATGTTTCTATCTGTAAAATTAATGCTCAAATCTAATGCATTGCTTGCATTTACTTTGCCGAATCCAAACCATTCTGAATGACCAGACTGATTATAGGTTCCCTTATTATGTCCGAGCATAGGGTCGGACGCGGTGTCTTCTATTTTGTCAGCAGTATCTTGTATTATTTGCCGTACGTTTTGAGCGCTTAGATCCGGATTGGATGATAGTATGAGGCCTGCAACACCAGCTACTAATGGAGCTGCACTTGATGTCCCGCCGAAACTGCCGGTGAATTGGCTTCCACTTTTAAAGCCGGGAGTTTCAAGCTCATTATCCGTTGTCCATATGCCTAGTCCAGGTGATGGATGGGACGGATGTAGAGGATGTCCGTTGCTGCTTGGTGCGCAGATTGAAACTTCGGGTCCCCAGTTGCTATAAATAGCTTTTTTGCCAAGGCTTGTAGATGCAGAAACAGTCAAAACATCTGGATGGGCAGCCATACCGTTTAATATTGGTTCGCTAGTGTGCCTGAATTCTCCAAGCGGATCAGTGATTTGTCTCCATTGAAACCCGGCCTCATTAGGGCTATTTAGTGGTGCATTGTAATTATGTGCAGCAAAAACAATTAAGCATCCTTTTCCTCTAGGCCCTCCATTCGCTGAAATCTGCGAAAACTTTTCACTCAAAGCAGTAGACAAGGGAGCATAAACAGGAGGTGGTCCCCAGCTGCACGATATGACGTTAGCATGTTGACTTACTTCATGAAATATGTTCCACCAATCGCTATCGCGTTGTTGGAAACTTGTTCTAACTGGCATGAATGCGCATCCTGGACCTGAACCTATAACTCCTAATCCGTTTTGCTCTGCTATTGCAACTCCTGCACAAGGAGTGCCATGGTAATCTCCTAGGATACGATCGGGGTTTGGGTCAGTATCTCCGTCAACGAAATCTAGTGGGTGAACAATTTTGCCTTCTCCTGCAAAGTCTGGGTGAGATAGTTCAAATCCATCGTCTATAATTGCTACTACTATATCGCGACTACCTTTAGTAATATTCCATGCATCCATAATAGAAATATCGGCTCCGGCAATTACATCATCAGAATCCCAGCTGTTAAGATACCATTGCAGTTGGAATCCAGGATCTTGCGGCATGCTTGCAGGTGTTACCCGTTCGATGAGGTCAGGCTCCGAATATTCAATTGCAGATTCGGCCGATATGTTGTTTGACACTTTTAGAGGATTTTTCTTAGCTGCATCTGATACACGTAGTACAAATGTGTTTTTTGATCCTGGCAATTCTCTAAGTGGTCTTACACCGTGGATGGTGCAAAGAGACTGTATATTTGCTGGTGATGCGTCTAGTTTGAATTTTGCAATAATTTGGTCTGACAAGTAGTATCGCGTAGTTCCTGCCCCAGCAGGTTTGTATGCGTGGTGACAGACTGCTTTTGTCATACTACGGAAGTTAGACATGGCGCTATCACGTTGGTTGCGGTTTACATATGCTTTGAAGACGTTTCCAGATATCCTAGAGACTGTGCGTACACCTTCAGTAGATTGTAACCTTTGAAGCTCAGTACGGGTTGGGGCTAAGGCTGTGAACACACTTGGCTCTTTTTCGAGGATGATTTGTTTACTTCCTCTGACTAAAGTTAAATCGTTAGTATTGGGCACGCGAATTGCTACCTTAATATCTTTAGCGATGAATTATTGTAGTGAATTATCATATTCTAATTTCTTGTAATAACTAATATGATTGAAAAAAAGTACAAGAAACGTGCCTGCTATATTGGAAAAGGTGGAAACATCGTCTGTGATGTGACTAAGGATATAAAATGAAACTATCTCTAATAAAGTTGGCAACAACTTTTTTGTTACTAGTCTGTGCTGGTGTATGTATGCTTGCTTTGTGGATTGGTATTTATCAAATAGATTATTTTGAGAGAATATACCCAGGGGTTACAGTATGGGGTGTAGATCTTGGAGGTCTGGATAAAATTGAGGCAACAGAACGGTTAAGTAAGCACATGGTTTTTCTGCAAAAAGAGACAATTGTATTGAGGGATCTTGACAAAACATGGAGTTTTACGCCGGGTCAGTTAGGTATGTCAGTAAAAGTGGATGATTCTATTGAGCAGGCATTTGCAATAGGACATTCTGGATCAATGTTAGGAGATTTGCTAGAGCAATGGAATAGCTTCTATTATGGTCATCATATTGCTCCTGTGTTCATACTTGATATGATGATGACCGACGAATTGTTAAAAGGAATATCTAGAGATATAAACGTATTGCCGCGCGATGCTTCATTTTCTGTAATAGGAAATATTTTCACCATAGATGAGGGTCAAAAAGGAAGAACTTTGGATATTATAGAAAATACAGACAAAATAGTTGAGCCACTGTCTGATTTGGTCTCTGCTGACGTTCAACTAAAAGTTGATGAATTTTCCCCAATGGAAGTAGATGTTGAGAAGCAAAGAAGTATCGGGCAAATGATAATTGATGCACCTTTTGTTATATCAGTAGAGGATCCTACTGATATAGACGGTCCGGCTTGGGTGCTTGACCAAGCATCTCTTAAAGATATGTTAGTGTTTCGTCGGAATGAAGATACAAATAGTAATCTATATAATATAACTATTGATGAGGGGCGAATGTTGGAGTTTCTGGAATATGCTGGGGAACAGTTAAGGATAGAGCCGAAAAATGCCAAGTTCGAATTTGATGATGAACTTGGGGAGTTAGTAATTGTTAGACCTGCTGTTATGGGCAGGGAACTTAATGTTAGTTCTACGTTTGATAGGGTGATTGCATCGTTAGAATCAGGAGAAAACAAATCCTTTTTTCGATTCGACGGTATTGAACCTGAGCTGGGTGATGATACAACTTTGGATGAGTTAGGAATAACAGGTTTGGTGTCAGAAGCCAAGACTTTTTTTAGAGGGAGTGGTGAAAGTCGGCAGCAGAATATCAGGGCTGGTTCTGAGATGATGAATGGTGTGATAGTTCCACCTGGTGGCGAGTTTTCATTTAACGATAATTTGGGTGACATAAGTCTTGATACTGGATTCGCAGAGGCTTGGATTATTTATGGGGGAAGGACAATACAAGGGGTTGGAGGAGGCATTTGTCAAGTTAGTACTACTGCATTTAGAGCAGCGTTTTATAGTGGTTATCCAATAGTTGAAAGAAATCCGCATGCATACCGAGTGGGCTATTATGAGCAAGGCTTAAATAGTCCAGGCCCAGGTTTAGATGCAACTATATTTTCCCCGGTGGCTGATTTTCGTTTTGTTAACGATAGAGATGCATGGCTCTTGATTGAAACTGAGATGGATGAAGATGAGCAATCTCTTGCTTTTAGATTTTATAGTGTATTTGATTCTCGTGAAGTTACCGTGTCTG
>DDZT01000076.1:0-269 GCA_002346435.1 Anaerolineales bacterium UBA3001 | reverse complement strand
GTGTATTTGATTCGCGTGAAGTTACCGTGTCTGAAGCGGAAGTTACTGATATTGTGGAAGCCAAGGAACCGGTATACGAATTCAATTCTTCCTTAGAAACAGGTGAGATAAAACAGGTCGATTGGGAGAATGAGGGCGCAAAGATTGCTGTAAAAAGAGTTGTTGTAAAAGACAATCAAGTAGTAATTGAGGATACTATACGGACTACTTACCAGCCATGGGGTTCAGTGTATGAGTTTGGTCCAGAAGCGAAGCTGCCGGAAGGAGCT
>DDZT01000013.1:951-9240 GCA_002346435.1 Anaerolineales bacterium UBA3001 | reverse complement strand
CGGTCGCGTCGGCTGGGTATCGGTTATGGCGAGTTTGTGGCGGTCCAGATCCGCGTCTATTAGTATGGTGTTTATAGTTATATTGGCTTTAATAGGTTTGTTAGCGCCTGTTCTTGCGCCCATGGATCCGACAGAAATTGAGATATTTCGTGAGGTTGATGGTGTGGTAATAAATCCGCCATTCCCGCCAAGTGGGGACAATTGGTTTGGCACTGATCAGCTGGGTAGAGACATATTTAGTAGGGTTTTGTATGCTATTAGAACTTCCTTGGTCATAGGTTTGTTGGTAAGGGGCGGCGTTATGGTTGTGGGTGTGGGACTAGGATTGATAGCTGGGTACCTACCCGGAGTTGTGGCTAAGGCCACTATGAGGTTGACTGACGTGATGCTAGCATTTCCGGCGCTTATTATTGCTATGGCGGTTACTGCTATTTTAGGCCCGAGTTTATCTACGGTAATTATTGCCCTAGTACTTGTTAGTTGGCCTGATGTCACAAGATTAGTATATGGGCAGACCTTGGGTATTAGAGCCTCTGATTATGTGGTTGCTGCTAGAGCTTTAGGAGCCAATAATTTTAGGATTATTATGAGACACATACTGCCAAATATAGCTAGCCCAATTATTGTGGCTTTTTCAATGGGTATACCTGGTGCAATCATGTATGAAGCTGGACTGAGCTTTTTTGGGTTTGGTATACAACCGCCCATGCCTAGTCTTGGCTTGATTATTAGTGATGGTAGGGGATATATGACTGTTGCGCCTTGGTATACGATATTTCCTGGACTTACCCTTGTTGCTATTGTGCTAGCGTTTAATTTTCTGGGTGAAGGATTGATCGATGTGTTGGATCCGCGGTCAAAGTGATGTATGAGTGAATTCATAGCATTTGGTAATTTCACCCTGGATGATGTTGTTACTGCCGAGGGATTGGTTAAGCGCAATCAGTTGGGAGGCAATGGTGTTTATTCGGCTGCTGGCATGAGATTATGGGGAGTTGATGTAAGTATTATTAGCGTTGTTGGAGATGATTTTCCTGTGAGCTACTTGGATATGCTAACCGAATGCGGCATTGACATTAGTAGTGTTGCAGTTGTTTCTCAGCGGCATCAGTTGCGTTCGCGTGCATTCTATTTCTCTGATGGAAGTAGGACTGATGTGATAGATGAAGCAAAGGAGATTATCACTAAGGAAATTGCGCAAGAATTGGATTTAGTAAGCGAGTATCCGTCTATGGGCAGCAAGCTTCATCGGACTGTTTGGCCTGTGTTCACGCCCGACACTAGTCAGGTGCCAAAAAGTTTAGGACAGGTTCGTGGGGCACATTTAGCTCCGGGCAACTTGGATAATAATAGGCAATTGGCGTTGATTATGAAACAGATGAGTGATCAAAAGATTGTAATTAGTTACGATTGGCCGTGGTGGGATTGGGATTGCGAAAGTCAAGACGACGCTAATTTACTTTCCCATATAGATTATCTTATGCCTAGTATCGAAGAAGCAAATATATACTCAGAATCGCTAGATCGGAATGCTCCGGATGCATTAAGGGATTTGTTAACAAAGTATGATCTATCTTCGGTTCTAATGAAGAAAGGAGCCTTGGGTAGTAGCATTCTTGTAGAAGCAGATGGAGAATGGATAAACATACCTGCTTTTCCTACTAACGCTAAAGACCCGACAGGTGCTGGCGATGCTTTTTGTGGTGGATTTCAGGTTGGATTGTTTGAGACTGGCGATCCAGTTCAAGCAGCTTTGTATGGAGCAGTGTCTGCGTCGTTTGTTATTGAAGAATTTAGTCCTACCCATGCATGTTTTGTTAATCCGCAGAATGCACGTAAGCGTCTCGTTAAAATGCGGAGTATGATGAATGAATAGTGCCATTGGGCTCAAATGGTGTATCGCAAATTATTTCCCAGTCTGTTATCATTGTATGTAGTATATTGAAATTTCTCAGAGGATCTTTGAATATGGCAAATAGTAAAGATAGTATAGATGTCAAAAGAGTAGAAGCTGCATTTAATCCCGTGCAGGATCAAGATTTAGATATATATGGTGAAGAACTGAAGAAGTACACCATAGTGGATGTGGATGTACACGTAGACGATACTTTACAGAATATGTTGCCTTATATGGATGGCCATTTTGGTAAGAGGCTTGAAGCTGTTCTTGCAGCAGATTTTATGGGTGAGCCGCATAACTCCTTGCGTAATATGATAGCCCATGTTAGTTGGCTGGGAGCAGCGTACGACAAGCATCCGCGAGCAAAATTGGCAACTAAAGAAGATCTGCTTGAGCGTATGGAGTATGGGATCATTGATTACAGCATACTCTTTCCAAGTGAATTGTTACCTATAGGATATTTGCCGGATCCAAAGTGGGCAGCAGCATTAGCCAGTGCCTATAATGAATACATGGTTGACGCCTATAGCAATGTTGCTGGCGTAAAATTAGCCATAGTTGTGTCTCCAAAATCTGTTGAGCATGCCGTGAGTGAGATTGAAAAGCACGCAAGTAATGATGATGTAGTGACTGTCAGTATTCCTGACGTTGGTGTGAATCCTCCGCTTGGAGATGAGAAATATTGGCCGATATATGAGGCGGCTGAGGCCTGTAATTTGCCGGTATCATTGCATGGCATAGAAGCACTGATACATGACAATTATCCTTTGCGTGTTTCACATTTTCCTACATTGATGCAGGTGCATAGTATGGGATTTCCGTTTACGTCTATGCTTCAGGTTATGTCGGTCGTCTGTGAGGGTGTTCCAGTCCGGTATCCGAACTTGAAATTTTGCGTTATGGAAGCAGGTATTACTTGGGTGCCATTCATTATGCACAGGCTGGACACTGCGTATAGGCAGTATAGAACAGAACTTCCGGCACTTGAGGCTCAACCAAGTGAGTATATTAGCAAGTGGTATTGGGGTACCCATGAATTGGAGAAACTGCCGAAAAAGGGAGATTTAAGCAAATTGCTTGATTTATATCAGGGACATAATACTACTATGTGGGCATCTGATTGGCCACATCTTGAGAGAGACCTGATAGCAGGACTGATGTATTATGACCTCGACGATGACGTGCGAGCTAAAATACTTGGAAAAAATGCGATCGATTTTTATGGTTTTACTACATAAAATATGCATCTAGCAAGGTTATTATCAAATGAAAGAAAGAAATGGGAAAAGACGTGTAGCTGTTGCCCCGGTTGACGAGTTTCCGCCGGGAGCACGCTTAGAAATTAAAGTTGGCAATAGAAGTATCGCAGTTTTTAATGTGAAAGGCGAATATTTTGCTATTTTTGGCCTATGCCCCCATCAGTCAGCCCCACTCAGTAGGGGTAGATTGCAAGGTACTGTAGTATGTAATGAACACACAAATTGGGAAAAGGAATGGGCCCATGATGGTGAAGTTCTTGTGTGTCCTGGCCATGCAATGGAATTTGATCTTAGAACTGGAAAAGCATTTGGTTATGGTATGAAGCTTCGTACGTATGATGTTATTGTTGAGGATGATTGGGTGACAGTGATTCTCTAACCGTATAGGTAATTTGCTCAGACAAAATGACTACATATGTATAGAGGCAAAACAAATATAAATGAGTTTGATTTTGATGTAGTAATCATAGGCAATAGTTGCTTAGAAAACATTTTGTGTGTAAAAAATCTACCGCAGCTAAAAAGCCACAAGGAAGTTGAGTTAGCAGGATGCTGGACCAGTGTGGGTGGAAATGGGCTAAATGTTGCATGTTACGCCCAAAAGATTGGTATGAGAGTGTCTTTCTACTCCAAAGTGCCAGAGGGTATGTATCGAGATGTAACGAATGAAATCGGGCGCAGTCGGTTAACTGCTTCTGATATAGTAAAAGATACAAGAGCAGATACACCACATGTTTACATCATAGTTGAAGAAAGCGGTGATTACAGTGTGATTGTCTCTGATCGTAATGGTCTATCCTATCGTCCGTCAGATTTGTCTCCTCAACCGGTAATCGGAAATGCTCCGTATGTTCATATGGACGGATTCACGCTAGGTTCACTAGGTACAGCCAGTCAAATTGAGGCGGCAAATATATGGTTGGACATCATAGATGAGACTGGCGCTTTACTGTCTATAGACTTATCACATGCTCTTTGTGACAATCTCCCTGATAGAGCCAAGGAAGTGATTGGTAGGGCTAAAATTGTATTCGGTAATTCGTATGAAGCCACCTCCATAACAGGTTCAGATGATGCTGTAAGCGCAGCTAAAGCCTTGTTGGAAATGGGTCCCGCAGATGTGGTCGTGAAGGATGGAGAGCGCGGATTGGTTTATGGCTCAGCATTGGGTATTGGCAAAGTGCCTGCGTTCAGATCTGAAATTGTAGATACTATCGGTGCTGGAGATGGAGTAGTGGCTGGAACTTTACATGGATTATGTGTGGGGATGTCTATTGAACAATCTAGTAGAGTGGGAGCTGCGGTAGCCGCACTTGTTTGTGGAGGTCATGGTTCTCAGGGAGCTGACTTCAGCATGAGAGATGTGCGGGACTTATTGAACTAATGAGAAAGGAGTGATACAGAGGCATAATGTGTTTCTGTGTTGACTGCTTATAAGGTGCATACATGAAAAATCAGTCGCTAGAGCATCTTGTGACTTTTCCTGACGGAGTTACGATAATACTGGATAAAGTGAATAAATCAGGCCCACTTGGGACAAGCGCTGTGGTTAGTCTTTTTGTGGACTGCTTACGAACTTTGAATGAAGCTAGTTCTGCACAATCTTCGCGCGAATTGTTTTGTGAAGTAGTTGCCCTTTTGGATTATTTTCATAGTACACGTGGCCGATTTTCCGTGGCTGTAGAAAATAGCTTTCAGCCATTACGGGCTAAATTGCATGCTTTCAATCAAGACAGAGAAATTGAGAACTTGCAAGAACTTCTATCGGATTGGGTTGGCGGGGTCCAAAAGGATCGGCAGGATAGGTTGAGTATGTTGAACTCCAAAGGGGCACGACATTTGCTAGGTTCAGATAAGGTCTTTTTGTATGATTATAGTAGTACTGTCATGGGAGTTATAAATGAGTTGATGAAACATACTTCTACCCTGGAAGTAATTGTGTCTGAAAGTCGAACTGCTGATGGCGGTAAACCGATAGTCGAGGAAGCAATTAGGATTGGATGTGACATTAGTTATATTCCTGATGCTGCTATTTCGCAGGTAATGGAGGGTTGTGATGTAGTCTTGGTAGGTGTTGAAACTGTATTTCCTAGTGGAACTTTCACGAATACTGTAGGTACGCTTGGTGTGGCTATATGTGCTCAGTACTTTGGGGTTCCGTTTATGCCGGTGACTGAGACATTAAAAGCTTCTAGTGATATGAATGAGAACTTTGATTATAGTGGCGTTCAAAAGGATTTAGTGGATTTGTTGAATAATAATTTGGAATTGAACAAGGAGAGAGTTGTTACTAACTATCCCGCAATTGAGTTGATACCTGGCACCCTTGTTAATGCTTATATTACTGAGTATGGAAACCTCAAACCAGATGAGTTTTGTGATATTGCGCAACTAAATGAAAGTTAGAGTTTATCAATAAATGTGGAATTAAGAATTCTGATTGGACTTGAGTGTTCTAGGATCTGGAACTCCCTTTCGTAAGATAATGTTGGCGTATTTAGCCATTTCGCCTGTCATTACTACAGCAAATGCTTGTTTTGCTCTAGTATAGAATTCGTAGCGCTCTATGTGGTTCGCTGCTGGTGTATCAGGCCAGTAGTGTCTAATAGTTTGATGGTAGGATTGTTCTATACTGGGTTCTAACTGGTCGTCGTTTGCAGCTGCCATCATTGTAATTGGAGTATCTACATAAGTGTCGAGGCTTATGAGAGGTAGAATGCCTTTTAGAAGGTCACTAATGCCTATTCCATCACATCTTATTAACCGTTTGCCATAAGTGTCGCCCGGGAAAAATATATCAGCCAATACTATTTCGTCGCCATGACCCATACGGTATAAAACAGATAGGAGTTCTGGTCCAACTACTGGAGATATGCCAATTAACATTTGTTTGTGAATAGATTTGGATATTAGTGTGTCTTTATTATATAGCCTATTGTGAAAGTGTTAGACATATTTACTTGCAAATAGATTTGTATTTATTTTTTGCGGGGCAAATATTTGGCAAATCAGTTTGTTTGAAAGTTAGTATAATACAGTTGATGATAGGTATTTCTCAAAAAACTGTATAGTTGACTACCGTATCATGGTATATGTAAAGATATATGATTGAGAATAAAACTTATGTATAAAAAAATATTAATGCGTGTTGCTATTGGATTGACTACATGTGGCCTATTGGCAATTAGTGTTGCGGCTACTTATGAAACATATGGTAGGGACGCCGATTTGTTGCGGGAAAAACTGCAAAATGCTGTTGAGGCGGGATATATCACTCAAGAGCAGTCTCAGCAAAAGATGGAGCTAATGTCCAACAGGAAGTCTAATCGAGGGAAATACTGGGATATCGATTCATTGAGTAAACAACTACAAGCTGCTGTCGAGGCTGGAAAGATAACTCAGGAGCAAGCTGATGAGAAATTGGAGAAAATACACAGTATGAAAGATGAATCCTTGAAGGACAGGAAACCAAATTATAGCCGCAAGAGCATCCCTTGACTAAATGAGAGCTGTCCTCTATCACGGGTTTTGTGAACCCCTTACAGTAGAAAATGTCTCTGATCCAACTCCTGCTTCAGATGGGGTAGTGATTGAAGTTAAAGCTAGTGGACTCTGTCTAAGTGATTGGCATGGTTGGATGGGCCATGACAAGGACATCCAGCAATTCCCGCATGTGCCTGGGCATGAGTTGGCAGGTGTCGTTGTCGGTGTTGGTGACGAGGTTCTGAACGTAAGCATGGGGGACCGCGTAACTGTACCTTTCGTATGTGCCTGTGGTAAATGTCCGCAATGTGCGATTGGTAATCAACAGGTTTGTGACGACCAATTTCAACCGGGATTTACTCACTGGGGTTCTTTTGCTGAATTTGTAGCAATTGGGCGTGCAGACGTTAATATTGTAGCCCTTCCGGATGAAATTGAATTTGTTTCTGCAGCTAGCTTGGGTTGTCGTTTTACTACTTCATTTAGAGCAGTGGTTGACCAGGCTGATGTGATCCCTGGTCAATGGGTAGCAGTACATGGTTGTGGAGGGGTTGGGCTGTCGGCGGTAATGATCGCTTCTGCACTTGGTGCACGGGTGATAGCGGTTGATATTGCTAAACCGAAGCTTGAACTGGCGAAGGGTGTTGGTGCGCACAGCGTTATTGATGCTTTAGATTATAAAGATGTGGTTGAGGGTATACAGCAAATTAGTGATGGAGGACCACATGTCTCAATTGATGCTTTGGGTAGCACAATTACATCTCAAAATTCTATTGCTTGTCTGCGTAAAGGCGGGAAGCATATCCAAATCGGGTTGCTAACTGGTGATGAAAGTAGACAGATGGTTACTATGGATACTTTGATTTCCAAGGAACTGCAGGTAGTTGGAAGTCATGGTATGCAAGCACATCGGTATCCGAGTATGTTAAAGATGGTGCAGGAGGGATTGGTTAGTCCGCAACAGCTAGTGGGAGAAACAATCAGTCTAGATGAAGTGCCTTCGTATTTACCTGCGATGTCCGAATTCAAGTCGGTTGGGCTGACCGTTATAGATAGGTTTTGAGTAGATAGGAAATGGAATAATTAGGGTAATGGAGGGCATCCTGGCGGGCAAATCCCATCCGGAATATTTTGTCCTGGAATGTTGATAGGAGCATCTGCTGATGCGATAGCAATTGCCCAACCCCAATTTTCGGTGTCTGATATTTCAAATGCTACTGACCCTGGCGACATTTGCGGAGTAGCGGACATTGAAAAATTTTGTTCTGGACTTACGGTGAACATTTGTGACTTCCTTTGACCATTTTGTTCATGGAATACTATATGGAAACTAGCTGGGCCGCCTATGCTTGCGACAATTGCGCGCCAGTTAGTATCTAAGGAAATCACCTCAGTAGTAGTGCTGCCATTACCTTCGGTGCTGTATATAACATCTGCTTCGTCAAAACCAAGTGAAGTACTATCTAGATAGGCTGTACCGCTGAGGTCCTTATCGCGGATACCATCATAGAGTAAGACATCAAGAGGATAGTCGCCAAATGGGTTCTCGGATGAGTTTATCATCCAACCCATACCGGTTGGAACTCCTCGTCCTCGGTTCCAGTCATGACCGTAGCTGGGACTATTCCAGCCTTCCGAAGGATTTCT
>DDZT01000013.1:0-558 GCA_002346435.1 Anaerolineales bacterium UBA3001 | reverse complement strand
CTCATTAGTGAGAAAGCTATATGCGGTGAATTTGGTCCGTGGAGGCGGTCAGCAAATGGTGATACGTACATGTATCCGATTATTTCACCCTTTTTTACCAGCTGATTATCTTCAACCAGGATAAAGTCTTCAAAAAAGTTTTCAGGTTTGTTGTGGAGAATTACGTATGGTTCCATGCTGTATAGAAAATTTATATTGTAGCCTTCATGAGTGGCAACTCTGATAGCAATTGTATAGCCAACGTGCCACCAGGGGGGATTGTAATTTGTGTGGTCTATCACATTAAAGTACGGATAATTTGGTGGGTCAGATAGTTGAATTATGCCATCAGCTACTGCATATATGGGTGGGTAATCTGATGGTTGAGATGCATTGAGCCAACGCTCATCTGAATTTGAGAAATATACTTGGGCATCATTGTGTGGCTTTGGACTACGTTGGCCTACATGTGGATGGCCAGCGATTATGTCCTCGAAATCGACTAAGAAACGATCAGATTTATTGTTTGCAAAATAGCTTATGTCAGGCAATTCGATTGAACCCGAGATTATTTCTTGT
>DDZT01000090.1:10872-11288 GCA_002346435.1 Anaerolineales bacterium UBA3001 | reverse complement strand
CCGGACATAGGCGGGTTGTAATTTTAGGTTCAGGTCCGGCAGGGCTGACCGCGGCTATATACGCCGGTAGAGCTAATTTGAAGCCAATGCTATTAGCTGGAAATGAGCCGGGCGGACAGCTTACTTTAACTACCGACGTAGAAAACTACCCGGGATATCCGGAAGGCGTTCAGGGGCCTGAGATGATGGAACAATTTCGGTCACAGGCTGAGCGGTTTGAAACAGAATTTGTAAGTGGCCATGTTGTTGGAGTTGAGATTGGACAAAGACCATTTGTCTTGCATCTTGAAGATGGCAATCAGTTCACATGCGATTCGCTAATAATTGCAACAGGTGCATCTGCTAGATGGCTGGGATTAGAGAGCGAGACTAAGCTAAGAGGAAGGGGTGTGTCGGCATGCGCTACATGTGATGGG
>DDZT01000090.1:0-10578 GCA_002346435.1 Anaerolineales bacterium UBA3001 | reverse complement strand
TCGGCATGCGCTACATGTGATGGGTTCTTCTTTAAAGATCGAGTCGTGGGTGTAGTAGGCGGTGGTGACACTGCAATGGAAGAGGCGCTGTTTTTGACCAAATTTGCTAGCACAGTACATGTTATTCATAGAAGGGACGAGCTTAGGGCAAGTGCAATTATGCAAAAACGCGCATTAAACAACAAAAAGATTAATTTCATATGGAACAGTGTAGTAGAAGAAATTCTTAGTGAAGACGGATCTGCTGTGGAAGCAATTTCTTTGAAAAACGTTAAGACCAATGAGGTTTCGAGCTTGTCTGTTGGTGGATTGTTTATTGCAATTGGACATACGCCTAACACTGAAATATTTAACGGTAAAATGGATATGAATAATGAAGGCTACATAGATACGATTGCGCCTGGCACTCACACTAGCGTTGAGGGTGTGTTCGCATGTGGCGACGCAGCCGATAGTATATATCGGCAGGCGGTTACCGCGGCTGGAACGGGCTGTATGGCAGCGATCGATGCGGAGAGATGGCTTGCCAGTAATGAATAAAATATGAATTACGGTTTTGTTATTGACAACCGCCTTTGTATTGGTTGTCATGCTTGTTCGACTGCATGTAAGTCAGAAAACGAAGTGCCTCTGGGTGTAAATCGAACATGGGTTAAGTATGTAGAAACAGGTATTTTCCCTAATAGCGGGCGAGAGTTTCAGGTTACACGGTGCAATCATTGCGCTAATCCGCCATGTGTAGAGATATGCCCGGTGACTGCTATGTTTAAGCGATCAGATGGTATCGTAGATTTTGATAGTGATGCCTGTATAGGGTGCAAGGCGTGCCTACAGGCGTGTCCATACGACGCAATTTATATTGACCCTGACTCGCTTACGGCTGCAAAATGTCATTATTGTGCTCACAGAACCGAGCTAGGACTTGAACCGGCTTGTGTTGTCGTATGCCCGGAGCAGGCAATTATCTCTGGTGATATAGACGATCCGCAATCACGGATTCGGCAACTAATTGATAACAATAAAGTTAAAGTAAGAAAACCAGAGAGCAGAACAAGGCCAAACCTGTTTTATATTGAGGGATCGCGTGTCACGCTAGACCCAAATATCGCGGTCGAGAAGCCGTCAACATATATGTGGTCTGATGTCGGCGACGTGAATACCGATAAATCAAATTATGGTATCAATAGTAATACGAATCGAAGTGTTGCTGATGCTGGCCCTGTTCAGATTGGTGGAAAGGTTGCTGAGCACATGGTTCAAGTCTCGTACGACGTGAATCATAAAAAAGCTTGGCACTGGCCTGTTGCGGCTTATTTGACTACTAAGGCAATTGCTGCGGGCACCTACCTAATGATGATTGGTGCTATCGCCATGGGTTTAGTAGATATTGGCGATATTTTCGCTAGAATTATGGGGTCTATCGCACTACTTGCAACGATAGCGACCGGCGCTTTTCTTTGTGTCGACCTTGAGCGTCCAGAACGTTTCTTGCGCGTTATCATGAGGCCTCAGTGGGGTAGCTGGCTCTCCAAAGGAGCATTTCTTTTGGTTGGCTTTGGAGCTGTTTTGGGATTGGTTCTAGGGGTTATTCTTGGAGTTTATTTTGGTGTAGAAGGGCTTGTTTCTGTTGCAAATATGATGCTAAATCCGCCAGTTTTTATGATTTGGGGAGTTACTACATCGAGTCTGGCAGTATGTACTGCTGTTTACACTGCGTATCTTTTTCGCCAGGCAAAAGGACGAGAATTTTGGCAAGGTAAATTTTTACCACTACACATGGGAGTGCAGGCTATTGTAGCGGGTTCTGCAATATGTTTAATCATTGTTGAGATGCTGGATGGTTTTAGCAATATATATGGATATTCTGCGGTTGTGTTAACGTGTGGACTAGTTGTAAGTGGAGGCATTATATTTCATGAACATTTTGGGGTTCGGACACCGTCAACATCATTTCGGATTGCGAATCAATCGCTGCTGTCAGGAAATTATAGGCATTGGTTTCGGGCAGGTGCTGCGCTCTTTGGACATGTTGTGCCGTTGTTATTGTTGGTAATAGAAGGTGCTGGATTTGGCTCGATTGCGGGAGCTTGTGCATTGGTCGGGCTGTTTTGTTATGAGTATGGGTTCATACTGGCAGGGCAAGACCCCCCCAATAGCTAACTGTATATGGTGAATTGATATGAAAAAGCCGAAAATGATACATGTTCAACAGTCTGATGGGAGACTCAGCAGTTATCCTCCACCTGATATGTGGAATGATTGGTCTGAATATGATAGTAAATCCTGGCCGCGTAAGGAAAAAAGGGACTACACGCTAGTACCGACAGTGTGCTTTAACTGTGAGAGTGGTTGTGGGCTCTTGGCGTACGTAGACAAGGATACATATGAGGTACGCAAATTCGAAGGCAACCCAATGCATCCGGGGAGTCGGGGGCGCAATTGTGCCAAAGGTCCGGCTACCCATAACCAGATAAATGATCCTGACCGGATACTCTATCCGATGAAAAGAGTTGGTAAACGGGGTGATGGAAAATGGGAGAGGATATCCTGGGACGATGCTTTGAACGAAATCAGCGCAAAAATGAGATCTAGCAGAAAGGAGCGTCGGGATGGAATTATGTATCATGTTGGACGGCCAGGTGATGATCACTACACTAACAGGTGCATAACCGCATGGGGTGTAGATGGGCACAATAGCCATACAAATATTTGTTCATCCGGCGCAAGATTTGGTTACTATACGTGGGGAGGATTTGACAGACCGAGTCCTGATTATAGTAACGCTAAAGTAATATTGCTGATATCCAGCCATTTGGAAACAGGGCATTATTTTAATCCCCACGCGCAAAGAATTATCGAAGCCCAAATGGAAGGGGCTAAAATCATTACAATGGACCCGCGGCTAAGCAATACGGCTAGTAAGAGCGATGTCTGGCTTCCGACTTGGCCAGGTAGTGAACAGTATGTGTTATTAGCTATAGCTAATTATATAATCCAGAACAAGCTATATGACAGAGAGTTTATGCGTGACTGGGTTAACTGGCAAGAGACTCTGGATGCTGCATCTACTGGTAAGCTGCCACTAGAGGGGTTTAGTTTTCGGCGCCGGAATAGCAGTGAATATTGTTTCGAGGATTTCGAAAATTTGCTCTCGTCATTATATCGCGAATACACATTTGAACGAGCGTCAGAGGAAGCGCACATTCCCGTAGATAGGATCAAAGAAGCTGCTAGGTTTGTTTCTGAATGCGAAGGAAGACTGGCATCTCATACATGGAGAAGTGCGAGCATTGGTAATCTCGGCGGATGGCAAGTAGCTAGGTGTTTATTTTTCCTTAATGTACTAACGGGAAGTATTGGTACCAGTGGTGGTGTGGCAGCGAATGTTTGGAATAAGTTTGTGCCAAAGCCAATGTCTAGTCCTCCGCCATTTAACGCTTGGAATGAATTACAAATGCCCCAAGAATGGCCGTTGGCGTCGTACGAGATGAGTTATTTGCTACCGCATTTTTTGAGTGAAGGACGTGGCGAAGTAGATGTCTACTTCACGCGTGTATACAATCCTGTGTGGACTAACCCTGATGGATTTATGTGGATGGAGATGTTACAGGATACTGATAAAATAAAGTGCTTTGTTGCATTAACTCCAACTTGGAATGAGACAGCTGTTTATGCGGATTACGTTTTGCCTATGGGGCACGCTAGCGAGAGGCACGATCTCGTTAGCCAGGAGACCCATGCTGGTAAGTGGATAGCGTTTCGGCAGCCTGTAATTAGGGTAGCAATGGAAAGGGCCGGAATTAATTGTGATAGCAGTATCGAAAGCAATCCTGGTGAAGTATGGGAAGAAAATGAGTTTTGGACGGAACTGTCAGTTCGTATGGACGTGGATGGTAGTCTAGGAATAAAACAATGGTTCGAAAGCCCGTACCGTAAGGGAGAGACTTACTCCCAGGATGATTACTATAGATGGATCTTTGAGAACAGTGTACCCGGGCTTCCCGAGGCGGCAAAGAAAGAAGGATTGAGCGCGCTAGACTATATGAAAAAGTATGGCGCATTTGAGATTGAATCAGGTACCGTAAGACCGTTTGAGGAAGTGCTCCCGGGTAATAGTGAATACATAAGTAAAAACGGCGTGGTGTATTGTAACGGAAAATCAGTTGGGGTTGATAATGGCGATAAATACTTACGCGGGTTTGATACTCCTAGTAGAAAGCTTGAGTTTTTTAGCAGCACTATATCAGATTGGGGATGGGAAGAATTGTGTCATGTGATCCCATGGCAACTAAAAAGTCATGTGCATAGGGATAATATTGATACTGAAAATGGGCAAATGCTATTGCTTCCGAATTTTCGATTGCCTACGTTGATACACACTCGGAGCGCTAACGCAAAATGGTTGTATGAGATTAGTCACAAAAATCCTATCTGGATGAATCCAGTGGACGCTAAGAAGCGAGGTATCGTTGAGGGTAATTTAGTTCGTGTTGAAACTGAAATTGGATATTTTGTTGATGGTGTGTGGATAACTGAAGCAGTAAAGCCTGGTGTGATAGCGCTTAGTCATCATCTCGGTCGCTGGAGAGAAGGTGATGCTGACGGTGTTGGTCCAGGTATGAGTAATCTGGTCTCGATCAATACTGACGGTGATGGTATTTATAAGCTGTCGGTTATTCGAGGTGCAACGTCGTGGGTGTCTGAAGATCCCGACACAGAACGCATTTGGTGGCAAAACGTAGGGGTACCACAAAATTTGACCCATGGCGTCCATCCCGACCCAATTAGTGGTGGTCACTGCTGGCACCAGAAAGCAATTAGTGTTGAAGTAGCCAGAACTGATGATAAGGCTGGTGATGTTTATGTAGATACAAATAAGTCGGCGGCAGTTTACAAAAAATGGATGAAAATGGTTAAGCCGGCAGCAACCCATAGCCCTGATGGAAGACGTCGTCCCTTGTGGTTCAACCGACCGCTTAGACCTGTGGAAGAGGCGTATGACCTTCCGTGATACAGTGAGTTGATAATAGGTTATGAAAAACGGCAATGCGCTAAATGGTAACGTGGCTTTCGATTGGATTGTGGGTGGGATACGTGATATTCCTCAATTCTTCGCGAGACCGATACACGTTATTAATGATTATAGACCTTCAGATTTACGGGCGGATATTGTTGCTGGATTAAATGTAGCAGTTGTTTTGACTCCGCAGGCGATTGCTTATGCGCTTATCGCTGGCCTGCCGCCATACATGGGTTTATACGCTGCAGTGGTGGCGTCTATCGTTGGTAGTCTGTGGGGTAGTTCGTACCATCTACAGACCGGACCAACTAATGCAGTATCCCTCCTTATGTTTTATTCTTTGCTGACTGTTGCTGAAACTGGTTCGTATGAATTTATTGTGGCGGCTGGGCTTATGGCGGTTATGGTCGGCATCATACAGATACTAGTGGGCGTTGCTCACATGGGCGTCTTGGTTAATTTTGTTTCAGATTCAGTTATCACTGGGTTTACAGCTGGTGCTGGAATATTGATTGCTGTAAGTCAGTTGCCTCATCTATTAAGAATTCCAGTAGATCATGTGCCGGGCGTATACAATATACTGCTACAAATTGGTGAGGGTTCGGCGGGAATACATCCGCCAAGCCTTATTTTGGGGTTAGTGACATTAGGTGTGATGATTGGTGTTGGAACCATTAAAACTGGAATGCCAATAACATTTGTCGGTATGGTAGTATCCGCTTTGGTAGTAGTGACATTTGGACTACAAGAGCAAGATGTCGTAGTTTTAGGTGAACTCCCGCGGCAGTTACCTCCAATTGCAAATATTCCGATACTCGACCTTGAATTGGTAGGTAAGCTTTCCACAGGAGCGCTGGCAGTGTCGGCCATCGGATTAGTAGAGGCCATTTCTATTTCACGGTCAGTGGCAGCTGAGAGCGGACAACGTATAGATAGTAACCAAGAGTTTGTTGGCCAGGGGCTATCGAATATATTTGCAGGGTTGTTTAGTGGCTATTCTTGCTCGGGTTCATTCACTCGAACCGTGGTTAATTACTCGAGTGGAGGCCGTACAGCCATGTCGGGGGTTTATGCTGGGGTATGGGTGCTTGTGGCCATCATGATATTTGGCCCGTTCGCTAGTTATCTGCCTCGTGCAGGGCTTGCTTGCGTACTCATTGTTACTGCATGGAGAATGGTAAATAGAGTAGAGATCGCTCGGATCTTTAGGTCCTCAAATGGGGATACCATCATTATGATTGTGACGTTTATGGCAACTTTATTTTTACCGCTGGAATTCGCAGTGCTGGCTGGCATGCTAGTTTCATTCGCCCAATACCTGGTACAGTCAGCTACTCCCCGTGTTTGGCCGGTAGTGCCAGATGATAATTTTCGGTATTTTCTGGCTGAAGATGAACGGTCTGTGTGTCCGCAGCTTGGGATGATAGCGATTGAGGGCTCTTTGTATTTTGGAGCTGTTCATCATGTTGAGAATGCGATACGCCTCAATTCAGAGCAACATCCTGATCAGTATTTGCTCTTGTTACGTTTACATTTGGTGGACAAATGTGACGTAAGCGGGATACATATGCTTGAGTCCGTCGTTCGTAGATATCGCGAAAGGAATGGTGACGTATATTTAGTAGGTGCTAGGCCGCAGGTAGTTGATATGATGGAAGCCAGCGGATTTATTCAATATTTAGGTAAGGATAATTTGCTGTCCCGCGAGGATGCAGTAAGCCATTTGTTTCATAATGTACTTGACTATGGCATATGTAAATATCATTGTAATGTCCGGGTATTCGCTGAATGCCAGCCGATTATAAAATCGGGTGATATCGGCAATTCGTCGATAGCAGTTGAGGTAAAAGAGTATGATGTTGATTATTGCTCGGCGCAGGACTTGCATAGTGTAATTGGTGCCGAGTCAGGAGAGATACTAGTTTTTGATGTAAGAGAAAAAGACGAGTATAAAAGAATTCGCATTCCAGGCTCATCGAATCTTCCCATTACTCACCTTATGAAAGGCATTGAAGATGTCTCGAAGGATGCGAATGTGTACCTTGTGTGCAGATCGGGCAGACGGTCATTACGGGCAGCGCATATGATGAATACTTTGGGATACCAACATGTAAGAGTATTGGGTGGTGGGATGCTGGGTTGGGAGGCTGCTGGCTACAAGATTATTTTCCAGAGGTAAGATACTGGGTAGGGTATTTGTGCCTAAAAATTATTTGATGAACCACTGTAGTGAGTAATGCCCGGCGTAGGCGATTGACAGCATCTTTAGAAGGTTTCCAAGAAAAGTTATTGATAAAAAACGTAATATCGGCAATCTTAGTGCTCCTGATGCCATACCGACTAAATCGAAAAAAGGATTGGGTATACTGGCAGCAATAAATAATATGAGATTAGTAAATTTAGTGTGGGTTTCCATTAAAGTGTGGAGGTACCTATATAGTCTTGTGTTCCCTATTACCGCTTGTCCGGAAACTCCTGCTGCGTAGCCACTGAGCTCGCCTAATGATGCACCGGCTGCTGATGCGAGAGCTACAATAGGAGGATTGAGTAGAGCACCGATTGCGTAGGTAAACAAGGCTCCAGGTGCTGGTAGGAGTATTGTTCCGCTAGCGACTAGATTTACAATAAAAACGCCTAAATACCCATACTGGCTAAGGGACTCAAGATTGTCCCGGTAAATAAAAATCCCGATTGTAGAGGTTACTACAGTAATTAATAGTAAGAGCCTGAGAATTTTTCCACGCAGGTTGATTGTAAATATCTGCGTGGGATCGGGAATGTTTGGTTTCATATAGTAAGATGTTAGATATAAGTCAATGATACAAAATTATGGTCTTGTCGGCTACCTATCGATATACCTAGTTTAGTGCATTTTCAAAAATTATACTTTGACACGGAATATATTTGCGGTAAACTCGGTATATGTCCGATCTTGTTCTAAAAAACATAGGGGTGCTTGTTACTATGGATGAAGAGCGTTCCGAACTGTCCGATGTGAATGTTGTAATTCGTAACGGAATGATTGATACGATCGGTGATGATAGTGATCTGATTGAAAGCAAGGCGAGTTATACGTTAGACCTATCGGACTATATAGTTTTTCCAGGACTTATCAACACGCATCATCATCTCTATCAGACTCTTACAAGGGCTGTGCCTGGAGCCCAAAATTCTGGGCTATTCGAGTGGTTGCGAACACTGTATCCTATTTGGGGTAGAATGGATGGTGAGGCCGTATATATATCGACGTTAGTTGGGTTGGCGGAGTTACTGCTGTCGGGATGCACTTCCGCTTCTGATCATTTGTATATGTATCCTAATGGAGCAACTCTTGATGATACGATAAGGGCTGCTTCTGAAATAGGCATGCGGTTTCATCCGACTAGAGGCTCCATGAGTTTGGGCGAATCAAGTGGCGGGCTGCCGCCGGATAGTTTGGTGGAAGAGGAGACTGTGATACTTCGCGACTCTCAGAGATTGATTGAGGAATATCACAATCCAGAAATAGGGTCGATGCTTCACGTGGGTCTTGCTCCGTGCTCTCCTTTCTCAGTTAGCTCTGACCTAATGATCGAGACTGCGTCCATGGCTAGGGCGTATGGCGTAAGGATGCATACGCACTTAGCTGAAACAAAAGATGAGGAAGTATTCTGTTTAGAAAGATTTGGTAAGCGACCTCTGGAATATGTAATGGATCTAGGTTGGGACGATAGTGATGTGTGGTTTGCGCATATGGTCCATTGTTGCAGTAATGATATCAAGGCGTTGGCCCAAAATGGAATGGCAGTCGCACATTGCCCGTCATCTAATATGAGGTTGGCTTCAGGAATACCTCCGATACGGCATATGCTTAACTACGGAGTAGATGTTGGGCTGGGGGTTGATGGAAGTGCATCGAATGATGGTGGGCATATGTTGTCAGAGGTGCGACAAGCAATGTTACTGGCGCGGTTGGCGGATGCATTGGAGCCAGACGAACAGAAGATAAATACTTATGGTGGTCACTTTACTGCAAGAGAAGCATTAGAAATAGGCACTATTGGTGGTGCGGCGGCCCTCGGCCGGCAAGATATCGGCGCGGTCGAAGTGGGTAAGTGCGGTGACCTTTTTGCAATAAATATGAATAAGGTGCACTACGCTGGGGCTTTGAATGACCCTGTTGCCGCTGCTGTGCTTTGCGCGAGCCACAATGTTGACTTGGTGGTAGTGAACGGTAAAGTTGTAGTGCAAGATGGTATGTTGCGCACCATGAACATGGATAAGATAGTAAAACGACACAACGAAATTAGCGGTATTATGATGTCGTGAACAGTAAACACTAATTTACAGGAAACGAGGGTATGTGATATGGGCGATAATCGAAATGGAGTAGAAGGCAAAGTACGTGACGCACGAGAAGTAATGCTACGTTTCTTCCGTGAGATTGTGGCAATACCAAGTATGGAAGGCCAAATTGGCGAAGTTGGAAAAAGAGTCGCAAACGAAATGGACCGGCTCGGCTTTGATGATATTAAATTCGATAAAATGGGTAACATTATGGGTCGTGTAGGTAATGGCTCGCGGACTATGGTGTATGACTCCCATATCGATACCGTTGGGATTGGATCACTCGACTCATGGGATTGGGATCCCTTTAAGGGCAAGATTGAAAATGGAGTGCTATACGCGCGTGGGGCATGTGATGAAAAAGGCAGTACTCCAGGAATGATATATGGTATGGCTATCGCGCATGAACTTGGCCTGCTTGAAGATTGGACTATTTGGTACTTTGGTAATATGGAAGAATGGTGCGACGGCATCGCTGCTAACACCTTTGTAGAGGTCGATCCAATGATAAGGCCTGATTATGTGGTAATTGGCGAACCAACTAATTTGGAAGTATATCGTGGGCAAAAGGGGCGCCTTGAAATGGAAATAGTGTCTCGTGGCAGAAGTGCGCACGCCGCAAGTAACCATCTTGGCGATAATGCTATTTATAATTTAATGCCTATTGTCGAGGCTATAGACAAACTTGAGCCTGAGCTTGGCAGACATGAATTTCTAGGTAATGGGAAGATTACTGTTACTGATATGCACGTAAAAACTGCAAGCATCAATGCGGTGCCGGATCAAGCTGTGATTACGATTGATAGAAGGATGACGTTGGGTGAGACTAGGGAGGATGTGTTCAATCAGGTAAAACAACTAATTCCGAGGGACTCTCGGGATAAAATAATTATCCGAGAATTATTTTATGATGAACCCTCATATACAGGATATGTTTATCCAGTAGAGAAATATTTTCCTGCTTGGCTGATGCCTGATGACCATCCGTTGTGCCTGGCTGGGCAAGCAACTCGAAGTGAGATGGGTTTGGCGTACTCCGATACCGGTAAATGGGATTTTTCTACTAACGGTATTTATTGGGCTGGCAAGGCTGAAATTCCATCTATTGGATTTGGGCCAGGCGAGGAGGAGACTGCGCATACTGTCAACGATTCAGTTAGGCTCGAAGATGTAGTAAAGGCAACGGAGTTTTATGCTTTGTTGCCTAGTAATATATAAAAATAAGAGTAGCC
>DDZT01000130.1 GCA_002346435.1 Anaerolineales bacterium UBA3001 | reverse complement strand
TGGTACGGCGGTATTCACAAGTGGTACTGGAGCGAATAATCATTCACTCCTAAGTGATAAAAAACCATACATATAACTAAAAACTGTTAGTTATATGTAGAGAGCAAAAACACAGCCACGGATGTTATGACTAAATCCGTGGCTGTGTTTTTAATTAATGAAGTTCATCAACTATTTGGCTGTATATCAATCATCGACAACCGCCTAGCCAATAATCAAAAAACACGTATAATACCCGTCGCTATTCTAATAATACGACTGAATTGGAGACATGAATGCCATCTAAAAACATATTTCTAAGCGTCAACATAGTTGGCGGAATTTTAGTACTCGGCGGCTATGCTTTAGGATTATCATTTTACCCTGAATATAACGAAGCCTTATGGGGTGGTGTTCAAGGAACGCTTAGAAATATATTCACCATATCAATGCTACCTGCAGCAGTTGGTTACCTAACTTTCTGTTATATAACTATGTTTAAGAATGGTGCGGAAGCCATCAATAGAAACTCGATCATAGGCCAACACCCTGTTTCAGTTCTATCTGCAATATTTCTAGCATCTGCAGCTGTCTGGATGCCTACTTTGATTGCATACATACATACTGGCGAAAGTTACTGGTGGATACTAAGTGTGTCATCGTTGTGGATCACTGGACTTTCTCTTCTTACCTTGACAATAATTACATCTAATACATCAACATCTGAAATGTCTCAGTTAAGCAAGAATGCCGCTGTAATAGGTCTAGCTTACATAACATTCCACTGCCTAGTAATTGATGCTATAGTCTGGGTATCTATGTACCAATGATTGGTCGAACAAATGACTAAGATTCCTGAACTTTTCGGATCAGTCATATATGTAAAGCCATTTCAGATAATCATGAAAACCAACACTAAGCTTTACTCTGCATCATAAATCTTCCAACATTCAAACTCAAATAACTAAGAATGCAACTCAACATAAATGACAAAATCTACAATATTGATCAAATAGACAGTAACCGAAAACTTCTCTGGGTACTTAGAGATGAACTGGGTTTAATAGGAACGCGCTATGGTTGTGGTGCTGGCTTCTGTGGCGCTTGTACTGTGCATATTAATGGTCAGCCTACTCGCAGCTGTATAATCCCAGTGAGCGCTATAGCCCCAGATGCTAGAATTCGTACTGTAGAGGGACTAGCAGAAAACGGTAATTTGCATCCAGTACAGCAAGCATTTATTGAATTACAAGTTCCTCAATGCGGATGGTGTATGTCTGGCCAAATGATGTCAGCCACAGCACTACTTGAAAAAGACCCTAATCCTTCTCGAGAAGATATCAGATCTGCTATGAAAAGCAACTACTGTAGGTGTGGTTGTTACCAAAGAATCGCTTTAGCAGTTGAACGGGCTGCCAAGTTGATGCCATGACAAAAACCTGGAGATTGACCCGACGTAAGTTCCTTATAGGACTCGGAACCTTAACTGGTGGAGTAGCAGTAGGTCTTCCGCTTGGGTTGCCATATGTAAGACGACAGGCATTCAAATTTCTGGCTCAGGGAGGCATACCCGCAGGAAGTATCGGAAATGACCCCTTATTATGGTTCCAATTCACAGCAGACAACCTGCTCAACATTCATATGACCAAGGTAGAGATGGGACAAGGCGTACATACGGCTCTAGCACAGTTAGCAGCAGAAGAATTGGAAGTACCCTGGGATAACGTCCGTGTACATCAGGCAGGAACCCTTAGAGGACCGGTAGACAGTTTTGGGACAGCTGCAAGTGCTAGCATAAGTGGGCTATATATACCATTGCGGCAATTGGCAGCTAATTATCGCATGATGTTATCGACCGCTGCTGCGGAACATCTTGAAACTCAAGTTATCTTGGAGAACGGAGTATTTACCGCATCTAATGCAAAAACCATCACCCTTGAAGATACCTCCAAGCTATCGCTTGAATGGCAAGCACCAGAAGAAGATGCGCCCTTAAAATCCATATCGCAATTCAAATTAATAGGACAATCTATGCCAAGGGTAGATGTGGTCTCGAAGCTCACAGCTCAGCCAATGTACAGCTACGACATGAGATCAAGCAACTCCACTACTTATTATGGTGCTATAGCCAGACCTCCTGTAGCCGGTGCACAGATAGACCGAGTAAACAATACAACAACTAAAGCCATGTCTGACATCATATCACTTGTAATACGTGATGACTTTGTTGGTGTAGTTGCTAAGACACGCGAAATAGCTCAAGATGCGATCAAATCCATGAACATAGACTGGACTATGCCTAAGCTGATAAATGACAGTGATATCAATGCACTGCTTACTCCAACATCTGATAATGCCGCCGAACTAAAACGAGTCGGCAACAGTTCTTCCGCACTTAATTCTGAAGCAGTGATACTCTCAGAATACAGTACTCCCATGGCGTCCAATGCACCTTTAGAACCACAATCATCGTTGGCAGAGATGGATGAGGATGGTGTGATGCATGTCCGTACTCCAACGCAATTCCCTAGCCAGACTAGAAGTACGGTAGCCAAAGCAATAGGCATAGACGAAAACAATGTGGACGTAATTCCAACTCATCTTGGAGGCGGTTTTGGACGAAGACAACGAGCCGAGAGTGCCGTCGAAGCTGCAATTCTAGCTATAGAAAGTGGTTTGCCTGTACATGTAGGCTGGACACGTGAAGATGAGTTTTTATTTGATAGATTTAGGCCACCAACTAAGCATCGCCTTAAAGCTGTACTAAACAATAAAGGTCAAATTGATGCTCTGGAACATCGACAATCTAGTGGGGACGTAATATTTACAGAGATTCCCGCAATTGCTGCCTCTATAGCGGGTTCTGATTTTGGTGCCACGCGCGGAATAGATCCTGTATACACTATTCCCAATCTATCTCTATACGCACACCGAGCCAAGCTACCTGTAGACACATCTTCTTGGAGAGGTTTAGGATTGCTTGCCAACACTTTTGCTAACGAAAGCTTTATAGATGAACTCGCGCATCTTGCCGATGAAGACCCTTTACAGTTTCGATTAGATCATTTAAGTGGTGAATTTGGTAATTTATTACGAACCGCCCTGGAACGTGTGGCAGATATGGCTCAATGGCCAGGTAAAACCGGTGACGGAGTTGGTATGGGCATTGCTTGCTGTAGAGACTATGGAACTGTAATTGCTGAAATAGTACAAGTAAAGATAGTAGATAACAACATACTTGTACCGAAAGTATGGGCTGTGATGGATGCTGGCCTGGTCGTAAATCCTGATGGGGCTACAAATCAGGTTCAAGGCAACATAATTTGGGGCTTAGGTTCAGCGCTTAAAGAAGCTATTCACTTCGAAAACGGTAAGCCGTCTGCTAGTAATTTTGGAGACTACCCCTTACTTAGAATGGACGAAGCACCCGATATGGAAGTAACGTTATTACCCAGTGATCGTCCACCTCAGGGTGTAGGTGAACCAGCTATTGGCCCAATTCCTGCCGCACTAGCAAACGCAATTTTCGCAGCTACGGGTAAAAGAATTCGCAAACTGCCATTGACAATATGACTTCATCTATCAGACGTAACAATAACAATGTCAGTAGTATGGTGATAAATGGGACCATACTATCAGCTATACTGACCGCAATCATTGCGGTAACGGCTGTGCGCCTTACTGGTTTTCAGATTGTGGGAAGCACAGTTGCATTTGCCTATCCATGGCGATTAGTCGAACCTACTGTAATGTCACAGTTAACTGCTTGGGTAGGATATGTCATCCACAACATTTTTGTCTGGGGCATAATATATATAGTACGAAAGAATAAACCCAAATTTCGCTCTGAACTCCGCTGGTACAACTGGGCTTTACTAATTGGCAATCTGGTATTCGTTGGGTTACATATTTTGCAGACTCAGGTATATTACGATGGGCTAGCTCAAGATGTGCCCGAGATCACAGCTTTAGGTTCAGTAGCACTTATGCTAATGATAGTGCTAGCACTGGAAGCACCACGTCGAGGCCTGTTCTTTGGCAAAAAAATACGGTTTGATCGACGATTTATCAAGTTGATCAGAGAGTACCATGGTTACCTATTTTCTTGGGCCATCATCTACACCTTCTGGTATCACCCCACTGAAGGAACGATAGGACATCTCGCCGGTTTCTTCTATATGTTTATGTTGTTTGGTCAGTCAATCCTGATCTTCAACCGAGCGCATATAAACCGATGGTGGACCCTCACTTTAGAGATATTAGTCATACCGCATGGAGTACTCGTGGCAATTAATCAAACTGGAAGCGCCTGGAGAATGTTTGGGTTTGGATTTGGAGCAGTTTTTATAATGACCCAATTATATGGGCTAGGACTAAGCCCACGCATACGCACACTTATCACATCAGGATATGTACTGGCTTTGTTGATTGCCTACGGCTCAGTAGAACGAATAGGAACAATTCATGAAATTCTGCGCATTCCCATACTTGATTACGCAGTAGTAGCCATTCTCTATTTAATCTGGCTAGGTATTGCCAAAACAATCAGTCTCCTGAGTCCCAAGCCAGCATAAGAATATTCGATTTGAAGTAAAGCTCTTAAGGCAAGATGGCCATTTGTTGTTCAATAGGCTGATCTAAGAATGCATCAAACTCATCGTAAAACTCATCCATAGTCAAACCAAATACATTCTTAAACGTTACTTCCCAACCGTCATACGACAATCGCGGAAAGTAATCAAACAAAAACTCATCAATCCCCGATCGATTTACCAACCAAGCTGCAGCCCACGTGCCGGTTTCATAGTACAGTTGCCCACCACAATCACACAGTTCTCTTACTCTAGCCTGACCGTCTCTAGTTACAACATCACGCAAACTTAAACCCCAGCGACTCCTTACATCCCTAGCGCTGAGTAGATTTCTTTTCATATTCGCTCGATAATCGCCCCAACCCTTTTGTCCAGCAAAGTATTGAGCAAAAAACTCAGCAGACCCTTCTTCCAGCCACACCGCACCATGATTATAAACTCGTATACGCCCATTCTCATCCGAATCCAGTTCATTAGGCCATACTGTTTGTGCATTTTGAAAGACATGTACATATTCATGCAAAACAGTTATTGGTAGACGTCCTTCAGCACTTGAAACGTCTGAGCCACTATACAATACTGACTGTAGCGTGGCTGGTGACAGGGGTGCCGGTGGATTATGAACAGCACCGCAGCAATCATAATTACTAAAAGTGGTTCCAATATTTTCGATACACCTTTCTAAGGTAGGTTCACCAGGAGGTTCATGTCCAAACCAGTCATGACCATTTGTATGATAAATACTGCAAATTTGATGTGCTAAAACAAAGGAGTCTGGATCATTTATTCCAACTAGGACATTATAAACTGGCCCCCATGACCCTAATAGCTCCACACCATAATCAAGAGCTTCTTCTACTTGACGAACTACTGACTCGTCCATAGATTGTCCAGATAACACAACTGGAGGGTCCTCTGACTTACTAGCCTCAATCAAGCAATCTATTAAAGCATCTGTCATCTGCACTTTGTGTCGCGGAATATCTTCATCGACACATGATTGTCCCTTGAGTATTACCGAGTGAATAGGTTCTGATGAAATACTTTCATTGTCCAAATAATTCTTACTAGGTGTATATGTACCATTAGGAATTATAGTCGGCAGTGCAAAATCATAATCATTTAGTAAACTATGAGCTAGCGGGTCTATCTGAGCTAACTGCTCTTTAGTACATACTTTCCATTCTGGGTTACTTATCTCACATTTATTCGTCAATGATGGGTCAAGCGCACCAAGATTAGTCATCATTATCCAATACAAGTATTCATTTGACTGATTGGGGTATTCGCCTTCTTCATTAGTGTACCAAGCACTATCTGGATACTTTGTTGGAACTGATGAGAATCTGCCGCCGCGAGCCTTGTCCATCGCTTGACCAAGCAACGAATTGCTCGACTCGAACAAGCCAAAATATTCAGGGTACTCTATAGCCCATCCTCCTCCCGTAACAATATGCCACACTTCCTCAAGATTTGTATCCCATGTTCCGGCAGACTCAATTCCACCCAAAGCCCATTCGTCACCTCCATAATACATACTTGCGCTTGTTCTAATGTTATCTTCGCAGTAGGTACCTCTTACACTTGGCCAAAATGCTTCTCTAATCTCTTCCGTCCAAACTGGCATAACTAAGTTACTATCAATCATTCGAGCGAGTACTGCCTGATCATCAGGCATACCATCCTCATCATTATCGATATACTCTGCAAGCACATTTGCAGTATGAAGCACAAACTCTATAGGAATGTTAGAAGGAGCTATAACATATACACCAAACACATCAATAAATGTACCAAAAACATCATTGAGACAAGATATCTCCGGATGCTCAGTAATAATCTCCATATCAGGTGTATGCCAATCTGCTTTACTAGAAGTAACCACAGTATCAACATCTTCCTTGTCTATTTGATTATCTTCTATAATATCCTTATCCAAGTAGTTAGCACTAGGCAAATAATTGCCATCAGGAATTGTAGTCGGCAGTGCGAAATCATAATCATTTAGTAGACTATGGGCTAGCGGATCCACCTGAGCTAGTTGTGCTTGAGTACATACATACCATTCATCTTCGCTACTCTCGCATTTGTCAGTAAATGCAGGGTCAAGCGCATCCAAGTTAGCCATTAGCACCCAGTAAAAATATTCAGCTGCCATACAATCATACTGGCAACTTTCGTCATCATAGGTATACCAAGCATTTTCAGGATAACGTTCTGGAATTGAGATAAATTTCCCACCTCGAGCTACATCCATAGCATCAGTTAACATAGATGGAATTCTCTCACTGACACCAAAATAGCCCGGGTACGATTCATACCAACCATTTGAAATAACATGCCAAACTTCCTCAAGATTTGTGTCCCATGTACCAGCTTGTTGCATGCCACCTAAGGCCCACTCATCCATGTCATAATACATACTTGCGCCCATCCTGACGCTGTCTTCACAATCGGTCCCTCTTATTTTCTCAGAGAATTTCTCTTCATCACTGTCACCAAAAAAACCCCCCCCGCTCCAAACCGGCACAACAAACTTATTATCAACAAGATGATCAAGCACGGCCAAGTCATCCGGCATGCCGTCCGCATCATTATCTATATATTGCGCCAGCACATTAGCAGTGTGCACCACATAATTGATTGGGGCGTCAGAAGTAGCAACAACATATACACCAAAGACATCCACAAACATACTAAAGTATTCATTCAAACAAGCTATTTCTGGATGTTCTGAAAGCACATCCAAACTAGGCGTATACCAAGTTTCTTTTCCAACAAAACCACTATCTGGAACTGATATATCATCCTTTACATCCAAATTTTCAATCTGACTATCGGAATCAGTGACACTTAAACCATCCTGGTTTTTAACATTGGTAAATTTGACAGAACCTATAATATCTTCTACAAAATATATAGTTTCAGGGTCATAATCTTCTTGATCAGATATCAATTCCCAATGCATAAGACCATACTCTGGATAAGCCACAAGAAATTGCACAATAGAACTAGGACCATCCTTAAATTTTCCAATGCTCATATACCTGTCAGGTTTACTATATTGCGTGCGTGAGGCTTCAACATAGTTGTCATCCTGTTCAAACATCTCTTCAGCATTGACATGTAGCTCATCTGCCGGCACACTTATATTGTGCAATATTAGACGTCCAAATAAGGCTTCAAAAATAACGATATCGTCTTCAATAATTACTTTCCAATCAGCTGGATGCGAAAAAGTAATGCCACTACGCCGGTCTTCAAATGTTTTCCAGTTTTCTTTTTCTGGCATCTGCACAGACTCAACATTTTCAGGATCAATATTTTCAGACTGACTGGTTTCCAAATTTTTTGTATCACTCGCACTTGTATTACAGGCCACAAGCATCAAAATACAGGTGGCTACAAATAATTTAGGTAACAACAATGATGTTTTCATATCTGAATTATATCAATAACACTCGACGAAGAAAATACAATAGTCACCTACTTGACCTAACATTTATAAGAATAACAAATATGATAAGATTGACGCATATCATACAAAATAAGCGTACATTAATGATTTCGCTGTTTCAAAAAGACAATTATGCAAAATAGAACCGTAACACTGGGAGATCCGGTAGCTGACCTCATCGTACCGATATCACACCTTCCTATAAATGCACAAGAACATCAAACAGCCGAGGATATCATACTGGAAGCTGGTGGCACTGGTAATTTTCTAATAACTGCAGCCAGACTAGGACTCCAGCCAACTGTACTTGGATCAGTAGGGCAAGATTACTACGGCAACCGTGTGCTTGAAATTTTACGTGGAGAGAATATAAATACAGAACATGTCGTTAGTGAAGCAGGTAGCACAACATCAATCTCTATTGGTCTCGTATCTGAGGGTGATGATCATGTGTTCTTATGGAAGAGACCAACTGGACCAAGTGTTTCCTATCAATCCAACTGGTTCGACATAATCAGCAATGCAGATGCGCTATTCACTGCTGGTCATGCCTTAGATCCTGGAGCTTTGTTTGGGCCTCAAACTGTTCTACACTGTCTAGAGATTGGTAAACAGAAGAAAATACCCATATTTTTCGATTTGGGTCCATCGGCATTTATATCAGACAGATCATATATTGAACAAACAATCACTTATGTAGATGTGATATTGGCTACTCAAGAAGAAGCTACTAGCTGGCTGGAAATCAGCGATCCTATTGCAGCTGCACACAAGTTTCTCGATATGGGATTAACTGAGGTAATAATCAAACTAGGTCCAGATGGATGCTTGCTTGTCAATCAAAACGAAGAAGTACAAATACCAGCATATACAGTGACAATGAGAAATACAGCTGCTGCGGGTGATGCTTTTGCAGCTGGATGTGTGTTCGGATTCTTATCTGGCTATAACCTTAAACAAATCGGTCAACTTGCAAATGCCATTGGTGCGGCGTCAGTCTCTAAATTAGGTACCGGCACAAGACTGCCACAGCGAAACGAAATAATTGAAATGCTTGCATCAGACAAGCATCCAATCACTTGCGACTCGAACACAAATAATTGATCTTTAGCCTCCAGACTCTAGACTAAAGCTGATCCCGGCGTTAGTTAACACCTTCAATATTTCTTCTGGGCTTGGAGCATTTACACCAGCACCTAACTTTTGCACGCAAGCAGCACCAGTGCCATTGGCTAATGTGACCATCTCCTCAAAAGAATATCCATGCAAATATGTGAATACTACAGAGGCCAACAAACTATCCCCAGCACCTGTAGTATCACAGACTGTCACATTAAAACCAGATTGTCTAACTAGCTCTAAATCAGACCGACCAACAATACCGTCCGAGCCCATTTTAAGTATAACTATATCAGCACCCATATCACGAATAACCCTGGTCATTACATCAGGACTAGCTTTGATTCGAGTCAGATGCTCAGCTTCTTCATATGTTAGCAAAGCAACTTTACTGCTAGATAATATCGTTTCTGTCCAACTTCTGGGTATGCTTAAAATCTCAGGGCCAGGATCAAAAAAAACAGGTACGTCCGCATCATGGGCTATCTCAATAGCTCCCTCATTAACCTCAGGACCCATAGATTTGTAGCTCCAACCATCTAGTATCAATGCACCAGCATTCGCTATGATTTCTGACCAGTTCCCGGGTATGTTAGCTGGACCACTATTCTTGCTCTTAGAAGCACCAAGAAATACATGTTCACCAGTTGGGGACGCAGGCACAATAGTCACTGATGTACGATGGTCAGCACTGACAATCATCTGACTAACATCAATACCTTCTACTGCAAGACTACTTGTCCATAACGATCCCATAGGATCATTACCTAAATTGCCAAGGGCTATCATTTGCATACCTAGGCGAGCTCCACAGAACAAAGTCGTAGCATTGCCACCTGGTGTAATAACTAATTGTTCGACAGTACTCTGATGTTTACCTGAATCAATGGGGAACGATGCTATAGGTACTGATATATCTATGACGGAATTAGACACAAAAACTACATTCTTCTTCATAAAGCGGACAAACTTGGATTAATCTTCAATGCTACATCATGATATGCTTGGGCTGTTGCCTCCAAATCTAAATTGTTGACTCGGTCAATAGTTTGG
>DDZT01000022.1 GCA_002346435.1 Anaerolineales bacterium UBA3001 | reverse complement strand
GGATTGCTGATCGTAGGCCAGAGATGTATGGTAGTCTTGTGAAAGAGCATATGCTTGAGCGACCTGGAAGGTGATTTCAACAAAGGTTTGTGTAAGTTAGTGATGAGCTCATTCTAGGAGGTATGCATGGAGAAGCTAAATTCCATTAGTGATCTTGTTGTACGTCAACGCAAGGAATTGGCCGAGATTATTACTGGCTTTGAAACTAAGAATGCATATTCGATAGAAGATGTACACGGGCAGCAGCTTTATGTTGCGGCTGAGGGGTCCGGGTCTACAATGATGCGTATCTTTTTGAGGGCCTTCCGACCATTTACTATTCGTATATTTGCTGGTGGTAGCGATGTGATGTCACTTCAAATATTGCGACCGTTTAGATGGTACTTTCATCGTGTAGAGGTTGAAGATGGGCAAGGCCAGTTGATTGGTGTGGTCGAACGTCAATTTAACTGGTTGAACAGAAGATATGTCGTGACTTGTACCCCAGCTCAGAAGGAGTATTATATAGAGAGTCCTATGCTAAGTCCGTGGACGTTCTACATAAGAGATAGTAAGGGCGTAGAACAAGGTAAAATCACAAAGAAATGGGGCGGTTTGATTAAGGAAGCTATTAGCAATGCAGATGATTTCGGTGTAACTTGGCCTGCTCAATGGGATGCTGGTGTTAAGTCTGTATTGCTCGGCGCTGTGTTTTTAATTGATTTTATCTACTTTGAGAGTAGAGGCCAAAGTTAGTCGTGAGCAACAGACAAGTAGCCAGAAAACCTAATGCGATATCGGTGTGGTTGAAGAGCCCACTACTGGGGAACGAATATGAATAATGCAGTTGTTTTACATTCAATTATAAGGCGCAACCAAAAGTTTATTGAGAAGACAGTATCTGGGTTGGCTCATAATAAGAGTTTGCTTCAATTGCCAGGTGAAAGCAACTGTATGAATTGGGTTCTGGGTCATATTGCTGTGTACAGGGATTCTATGTTAGCGTGTAACAATATAGCACCACTACTGACAGAAGAACAAAGAATGCCTTATTGCTATGGCTCTCAACCGATAACTCCCAATACAAGTAGTTTCTGTGTTGAGTTATCGGTGTTGCTAAACAGGCTGAATGATAGTTATCATGCTGTTAGTGAATGGTTGTCATCGGACCCTAATAATATGCTGGACGCTCCACCTAAGTACATTGATTTACATCCGGATTATGGCCCTACAATAGTAGAGAATTTGGGGTTCCTGTGTTGGCATGAAGCCAATCATGTAGGAGAGCTACACGCTCTGGGTGAATTAGCTGGAATACAGATCTGAGAGCAGATATCCGGTTAGAGCGTGTAGTGGAATTTCAAAGTTTAGTATTCTAGACTACTTGACTAACTATATATTTCCCATCAGTCCACTGTGGTTCCTCTTCTAAATATGCCATCGCTTTCGTAAACCTTTCGTGTTGTTCAGGGCTTTGGGCGTTTGCTTGATATGCTTCTTTGCTCTCAAATATCGCAACTCCAATTAGGTCTTTTGATTTGTCGTCCGGTTCCATTACGTACCATGCGACTGCTCCAGGAGGAGTCACATCAGATAATGAGTCCAAAAGATCCTTTTGATGACCGGACTTGATCTTTAGGTTGAATATTGATCCATACATTACAGTTCTCCTTGTGCTTGATTGCTGGCTTTTCATTATCTATTATAGCAATATTATATCCCGGCACTATGCAAGACTTTGAATGTGTTGTTGCCCAAGGCCATTGGCTGATAGAGTGCGTCAAAAAGTAATCGATATGCTAAAATAAATTATCGTTATGTTGATGTATAGGTTCATTGCTTTGATCATATATGGATAATATTTGTTCCCGTTCGGCAAAATCTATAGCAGAATTAATAAAAAATGGTCAGGTGTCATCTCGGGATGTAATTGAGACACACTTTGAGCGAATAGACAATTTAAATCCCAGCATAAACGGGATTGTGCAAACTGACCGGGACAAGACTTTAGAGCAGGCTAATAATGCCGATAAATTACTAGGGTCAGGTGGTGCAGTGGGGCCGCTTCATGGCGTTCCTTTTACAGTAAAGGATAATATCGGGACCAAAGGTATCGTATGTGCTTGCGGCACTGACGGGCTGCGCGAGAATATTCCAACGGAAGATGCCATTGTAATATCGAGATTAAAAATGGCTGGTGGGATATTGATTGGTAAAACTAATGTGCCTGAACTAGGCATGGGATATGAAACTGATAATCTGGTGTATGGTAGGACGAACAATCCGTATGATTTGACGCGAACTAGTGGTGGTAGCAGCGGTGGTGAGGCAGCTGTGGTGTCATCTGGTGGATCTGCGGTAGGTATATGCACAGATGGAGGTGGTAGTGCTCGATGGCCGGCGCATTGTTGTGGATTGGTAGGCTTTAAGCCAACTACTGGACGCACTCCAAAAATTGGACATATTCCGCCACCAGGAGGCATGTTGAATTCATTGTGGCAAATTAGTCTAATGGCACGACACGTGGAAGATATCGCCCTATGCTTGAACGTAATCTGTGGGCCCGATGATCGGGATGCATCGACAGTATCAATGCCGCTTGACATCGATCAGGAAGTTTCGATCAATCAATTGCGAATTGCGTATTTCGTGGATAATGGTATCGTCAGTCCAGACAATGAGATAGCTGACGTTGTACAGGTATGTGTTGATGAATTGGCTTCGTCCGGAGCTAGTATAGTTGAGGAAAGACCTGCTGTAATTGCTAGATCCCATGAAATATACTACCGACTAATGAGTTGTGATGGTGGAGTTGGAGCGAGGGATTTGCTCGATAGCTGGGGTACGAAGAAAGTGCATCACTATACGTCACTCAGTCTCGAGCGTCAGTCAGGAGGTATGCGAGATGCTAAAGGTGTGACTAGTCTCGTTGATGAATGGGACCTATTCATCAACGAAATGAACAAGTTCGTTCAAGACTATGACGCAATAATATGTCCTGTCAGTACGCAAACAGCAATGCGGCATGGGGACTCGTACACAGGTCAAGAGTATCCAGGGTTCGCTGAGATGTTTAGTTACATGATGACGTTCAATCTTCTAGGGTGGCCATGTGGTACAGTAAGAGCAGGTACTTCTAATGATGGAATGCCTATAGGTGTGCAGGTCGCTGCCGGACCTTGGCAAGAGAAATATGCTATATCTATATTGAGGAAGCTTGAGGACGTAGGCGGTTGGACAAAACCTGGCCTATGAAGATGGTCATAGTTGGTGAACACAGTCTGTTTCTCAAATAGGCTGATACTGGTGCAACTAAAACAGTGTAAGGGTATAATTTGTTGTGAAACTTCGGCTTATGAATTGTGTCCTAATACTGATTTGGATTTTATGAAAAGGAGCTATTATGAACAGAACTGAAGTGTTTGCCATTATATTCAAACGGAATCAAGGTGCTATCATGCATGCAGTGGATGGTCTGTCGCATGCGGAGGGTCTGCTTCAGTTGCCGGGAGACAGCAATTGTATGAACTGGGTATTGGGTCATATTGCAACATATCGTGATGGGATGTTGGCTGATATCGGAGTTGAGGAATATATGAGTGAAGAGGAAACTTCACTTTATGGATCAGGATCGTCACCAATCACACCAGATAGCCCATCGGTTGATTTCGATCGTCTGGTGGAGCTTCAGAAGCTGACATTTGATGGATTGTATGGTTGGCTGACGAGCAATCCAACAGATTTGGAAAAGGAAACTCGAAGTGATATGCCTTTTAAAAAAGGGTATGCAGGTTACTGGGAGTCTGTGATAGAGCACTTAGCGCAAATGACGGGCCATGAATCGGTCCATGTTGGTGAGCTCAGTGCACTTCATGAACTTGCAAAAGTTAGTATGACTGGTAAGTAGATTTTAATAAACTTTAAACTCCATCTATATTATGAAACAGAAAGATATATTTGCAATAATATTGAGACGCAATCAGGAATCGTTATTGAGCGCAATTGAAGGATTAAGTCATTTAGAAATGTTTTTGCAGTTGCCCGGAGAAGGTAATTGTACGAATTGGATACTAGGTCATATCGCTTCCTATCGTGATGGTATGCTAGTTGATAGCGGTCTTAGCTCCTATATGCAGCCTGATGAGGTACAGATGTATGCTGGTGGATCTTCCCCCATAAAAGCTGGTGATATTTGCGTTGACTGTGCGCGATTGACAGAGTTGATCGACATCACATTTTCTGACTTGATGTATTGGCTTGAAAACGAAAATGATGGACTGCGTCAGGCGCCCGTTGGAAACAGAAAAGACAATATTGGTTATTCAGGAGTATGCAGCACATTGACAGAGCACTTTGCTCAAAATATCGGACATGAATCGATTCACGTAGGTGAATTGAATCCATTGCGCGAGTTGGCTCTCGAAAGACGAAAGTAATAATTCGCATGGTGTAAGGGTGTAGGAAAATCACTAACAGAATGGAACTATCGCAGATATTTAGCTTGCTATTGGCACGCAATCAAAGTGGTATTGAGGCATCGTACGATGGCATAGAACATGCGGATAGTCTATTGCAGTTGCCAGGGTGTAGTAATTGCATGAATTGGATATTGGGTCATCTTGCTGTTTATCGAGACGCCATGCTTGCTGCTATCGGTGAAAAGACTTATGTAAGTAGTAGAGAGGAGGATCTGTATGGATACGGTTCTCAGCCTGTAGGGCAAGGTAGCCAATGTAACGATCTTGGCGTACTTGTTGATGTACTAGAGAATGGTTACGCCGTAATAAATGACTGGCTCAATTGCAACCAGTCTGATTTCACAAAGATTTCTCCGACTGATTTGTATGTGAGGAAGGGAGAAACTATCGGTGAACATCTTGCTCATTTGGTAGCGCATGAAGCTATACACGTAGGTGAGCTAAATGCGTTACGCGAAGTGGCATTAGTCAGTCTGGGAAAGGGATGGAAGTGAAAATAGTTGTGCTACAAAGTGAGACATGCAGCTACTTGTATACAGGAAATTACAAGGGTGAAATATGAATGAGCAGGCGAGTGTAAGCATTAGTCTTGTGGGAGCAGATCTGAGTGGGTGCAACCTTCAGGGGGCATATTTGAATGGTGCTAATATGCTGTCGGCTAAGTTAGAAAACGCAAAGTTGATCGGTGTAAATTTTACTGGAGCAAACCTATGTAAGGCTAGCTTGGTCAAGGCTGAATTAGCTAATGCAAATCTAAACAACACCAATTTGTATCAAGCAGATCTTAGTGAGACAGACTTACGAGGAGCATCATTGATTGGATGCAATTTAGGTGATGTTTTGATGAAGGACGCAATGTATGATAGCTCTACAAGATGGCCTTCGGGATTTGATCCGGACGCATGTGGCGCTAAGTTATATGAGTCGTGACAAAAACGTTATTTGTCGCAGATATTGAGAACGCCAATATTTGCAAAGATAGTAGCTACTCTTTAAAGTTAAAATGGTAGCGACCAATTGTGATTAGGTCTCCGCTAGATATGACTGTAGGGCTCTCTAATAACTGGTTGTTGAGATACGTATGATTGCGAGACTTAAGATCTTCTAGCCACCAGATTGCGTCTCGTCGAGTAATCAATGCGTGTGTCATCGAGACAGTTGTGTCATGAAGTACTATTGTGTTACTAGAAGATCTGCCTATAGATGTAAAGGAAGCAACGTTGTGATGTTGACCATCGCTGGTGTCTACGAGAATGCTTTTGGCTGATTGAGATAAACTAATAAGTTCGCGCGTAGATTTGATGTCCTGCCATATTATCCAAAGTACGACGCTAAGAAATCCATAAAGAATTATAAATGCTAGCGTTTGGAGTAGTCGGTATGTAGTCTCGAGTTGCATTAGTTGTGGGTTGGTGTTAGATTGGTATGGTACCACCATATTGGCTGGTATCAGTAGTATCGGTTTTATTCTCCAAGTCGGTTGCAACAAAAATTAGAGTAGTCGAGCCTATAGAAATAACGTCTCCGTTTTGTAAAACTTGCTCTTTGATGGGCTTGTTGTTTACTTGAGTGCCTAGTCGCGAGTTTGTGTCAAATAATACCCATTTGTCGAGGCGCATCCGGATTTGAGCATGGGAGCGTGATACGTCAGGGTCTTCAATTATTATGTTATTGTCTAGTTTGCGCCCTATCTTAACTAGTGGATCAGATAGTGCGTGATAGTAGTCTCCGTTCACTATGATGTGGGCCGTAGTGTTGTGCGAGGGCGCGGAGCTATTCGCGTTTATCGGAGTCATTTGGATAGTTGCTGCGGTGTTTGGATCTACGGGTTCAGGCAATATCTTCACTGATCCGTGTGCGATTTTTTCGTCCACAGTGATTTGAATTCTTGGTGTTTGAATAATCAGCATTTCAAGCATGTTGATTATTGTGATTATCTGTGATTCAAGTATAGATTCCAAATCAGGAGTTTCGGCTTTTATCTTAGCTAGAGTTTTTGGATGAATGATTAATGTGTAGTGATGTGGGGCAACTGGGATCTGTGAATGAACGGATGTGCTTGAGTATGATTGCTCTAGTGTTCTGGCTAGCTCTAGTGCTAGTGTAGGGATGTCGATATGACGCCTCAAAAGGACTACCAGATTTTGCTCTAGTAGCGTTTGTATCGTTGATTCAAGAGCATGGATAGGTCGTATCATAATTTGATTATATAATAGAGTCATGTGTAATTCGGCAGATATGCAAGCCAATAATTGGTTAGAAAAATTTTTCGACAGTATGCGGGTGCAGGAGTATGAAGGTACGACCGATATATTTGAAGATAACGCATGTTGGCGTGATCTGTTGGCATTTTCCTGGAATATTATTACTGTCGCAGGGATAGACGATATAGCGAATATGTTTAAGAGTACAGCTGCCCAGGTTAGTGTACAAGAGTGGGAGATAGTCGGTGATGTGACACATGTTTCTAATGAAATATCGTGTTGGTTCACATTTGTAACAGCGATAGCAAAGTGTAAAGGTAGACTGACGTTAGTTGACGGAAGATGCAGTGTCTTATTTACTACAATCGTAGAGCTGATAGGGCATGAAGAAGCCGTCTGTGCTAGAAGAGAGATTGGTTATGTGAATACTCCTGTTAAAGGCCGTAAAAGCTGGCTTGAGGCAAAATTGGAACGCGAGCAACGGCTTGGAGCTATTGAGCATCCGTATGTAGTTATTATTGGTGGCGGTCAAGGAGGTATAGGTTTGTCAGCTCGCCTAGATATGTTGGGTGTGACAAATGTCGTATTAGATAAAAACAGAAGGGCCGGAGATTCCTGGCGAAACCGGTATCGGTCACTCTATCTTCGTAACACTGTATGGCAGAACCATATGCCATATCTTGAATTTCCTGAAAATTGGCCAATATTTATATCAAAAGATAGAATGGGTGACTGGTTGGAAATGTACGTAAAGGTCATGGATATAAACTATTGGACGTCTAGCACATGTGTTGGTGCAAAGTACTTTGATGATCGGCAAGAGTGGATTGTAGATGTCCTGTGGGAGGGAGAGCTGATTCAACTTAAGCCGAAGCACCTTGTTATTGCTACCGGGGTATCGGGTCAACCAAAAGCGCCCGATGTTGCGGGTATAAAATCCTTTCGAGGAGATATATGCCATTCGAGCGAATTTGATACGGGCACCGAGTTTGCTGGCAAAGAATGTATTGTAGTAGGGTCAAATAATTCGGCTCACGATATATGTATGGACCTATGGGAGCATGGAGCTAATGTGACTATGATACAACGGTCAGACACGCTTGTTGTAAGATCTGAAACTTTTTTTGGACGTAGTAGTTATAAGCAGACAAATACAAACAGTCCAATTACAACCGCAGATTTAGATTTAATGGGAGCTTCAGTCCCGTATCAAGTAATCCGTGATCAGATGAAGTCAGATTGGGTGCAGATTGCCAAAGAAGATTCTGAGTATTATCGTAGGTTGATTGACGCTGGGTTTTCGCTTACCTTTGGAGATGACCAAAGTGGGTTGGAGATGATGTACATGTATAGGGGTTCTGGATATTACATCGACGTGGGAGCTACTGAGTTGATCGTCAGTGGTGCTGTCAAACTTAGAAGTGGAGTGTCTGTGAAGTCCATATTGGAGGACGGAATGATATTGAGCGATAATTCCAAGGTTGATGCAGATCTTATTGTTTTTGCGACTGGATATAAACCGATTTCCAGTTTGGTTTCTAAGCTTATATCACCCGAAGTGGCGAATAAAATTGGTCAGTGTTGGGGATTGGGTTCGGGGACCAAATATGATCCTGGTCCATGGGAGGGCGAATTAAGGAATATGTGGAAGCCTACCGATCAAGATGGCTTGTGGTTTCATGGTGGAGGATTGACTCAATCACGGCTGTACTCACGTTTTCTCGCCATACAGCTGAAGGCAAGGATGGAAAATATACCAACTCCGGTATATAGTTGTCAAAACAGTCATGATTTGTAGTAGAGATTGTAGTTTGATCAACTATTTAGGTGTTTGGAATAAGTGTGCAGGAATTCATCAACATTAACAGCGGTGATAGAATATAGGTATGGCTAATAGTCCTGACAGAAGATTGGGTAGTGGCAAAGAGATTAAGTTAACTAGTTTTGCCTCATGTGCGGGTTGAGCAGGCAAGCTCGACCCTCAGGTTCTGGGGGGAATCATTGATGATCTTAGTCTGCAGGTAGGCAACAAGCGACATCCGGGATTGATAGTAGGATTACAAAATCCGGATGATGCTGCAGTAATGAAAATTGACGAGGATAAGGCACTGGTTTTTAGCGCTGATTTTTTTGCTCCTGTAGTTGACGATGCGTACTTGTACGGTAATGTGGCTGCGGCTAACGCATTATCTGATATCTATGCTATGGGTGCGTTGCCACAATTGGCTATCAATTTGGTGGCATGGCCAGAAAAAATGGACCCATCCGTAATCCGTGACGTCTTACGCGGCGGTTTGGATAAGGTTGTGGAGTCAGGAGCGATTCTTGCAGGTGGTCATACTATAAAAGATTCAGAACCAAAATTCGGTATGGCTGTTACAGGTATAGTCCATCCAGATAGAATATTGCGCAACGACACAGCACAGATTGGTGACTTAATAGTCCTTACCAAACCGCTAGGTAGTGGAGTTATAACTACTGCCTTGAAGGAGTCTAAGGTGGACGACCTTCATCTAGAAAGTTGTCTTGAGGTCATGACTAAGCTAAATCGTAGCGGTATGCTTGGTGCAGATGATATGTACCCTCATGTGCACGCGGCTACCGATGTTACAGGATACGGCCTCATTGGGCACGCTCATGAAGTCGCTGATGGATCTAGTTGTGCTATCGAAATCCAAACAGAATCCTTGCCCTGGATTCAAGGTAGCGAGGAATATGCTAAAGCAGGATTTTTCTCAGGTGGGCTCTTTTCAAACAAACGTTACTATGATGAACACGTTGTCTACGTCAAGGAGTTATTAGAATGGAGAGCGAACATGCTTTTTGACCCACAGACATCTGGTGGATTGTTGTTGTCTGTGGGTCCTGATAATGCAGGTGATTTGTTGGCGGCTATTGATAGACGTGGTGGAGATGAAAGTTGGATAATTGGAAAGGTGATAGCCGGCGATTCAGGAAAGATTGTTTTGACTTAGTCTAGGCAAATACAATGTTATGTTGTCAAAACAAACCCCAATCGCCGCCAGCTCCCTCTTCCATCATCTCGGGGTTCCACATTTCTGCGCCCATTTCAACGGAAGTTGGCGCGTTGGCCGCCTGTTCTGCTGCAGTGCGAACTGACTCAATTAGTGCGGGACCATAGGGGCAGAAAGGTGTAGTTAGTATCATTGAAATTTTTACTGAGTCGGTATCAATGTTTATGTCGCGTATAAGACCTAGTTCAACAACGTTCATACCGAGCTCGGGATCCATAACTTCTCTGAGAGAGTCTCTGATAAGAGTGGTGCGCGAATCTTCAGTTTGTTGTGTTTCGTTGGTAGATGTCATGTGTCTCCATAGTAAAGGCTGTTTTGCTGCTTGCAATTTGATTATTGAGTATATCAGGTGGGGAAAATGATGTCAAAGGTGGTGCGGTAGCAATAATTAACTGAGGGAAGTAAATGAATAAACGAAATCCTTATGACATACTTGGAATAAGCTCCGACTCTGAGATGAGCGTGATTGAGGCTGCTTACAAAAAGTATATGAATGAGGCTGAAACGAGTTCTGCTGAAGATACGGAAGATAAATTCCGTTCTGAACTAAAATGGGCATACAGTGAGCTGTCAGATGCCAGTAAAAGGAATGAATATCGGGTAAAAAAGGCTCGCATGGACGATACGCCTACCAATACCGCTAATGATGAGATTCATCAAGAGTCACAAAATTTGCCTGACGAGAACAAAAGTGATGTCTTGTCGGTACTCCTATCTACAGGATTGTTTTTGATGATGATTGGAGCTATAGGTTATGGGTTGTATTTTGTAGGTGCTGTAAATAATAATGACGATTATTTTGAGAATACGGATAGTGTTATAGAGCCTATAGAATCTAGTGTGACGCCACTGTCCGTTCTTGCCACTGAAATTCCAGAGATATCGATAATGCATACTGCGACCGTTGAAGCTTTAAAAGCCACTGCTACACGTGAGGCTCTATTGGTTTATTCGGAAGCGTTAACAGCAACCAACTACGCATTAAATATGCCATCGGCCACCCCGACTGAAGTGCTAATCCGTGCTTGTCCTAATGCTGTTTCGGTTAATATCAGGACTGGACCAAGTACTTCATACACAATTTTGGGCCAACTCCTGAAAGGGGATTGCGTAGTGGTATATGGCAGGAATGAAGAAAGTAGCTGGTTTGTGATTACCGAATCTCCTCGGCCGTCTATGAACGATGGGTGGGTGAGTAGCGAATTAATTGACATGGATAGTTCAGGTACTGAGTTAGAGGTCATCTATCTTGATTGAATTTGCCATGCTTGATTGAATTTGTCATGTTATACTTCATATGATTTTAAATAAGGGAGAGTTTATAGGATATGAGTGCAGTTCTTGAAATACGTAATTTGCATGTTTCAGTGGAGGATACTGATATCTTGCGAGGCGTAGACCTCACCGTTAAACAGGGTGAGATTCATGCTTTGATGGGTCCAAATGGAAGCGGTAAGAGCACGCTTGCACATGCCTTGATGGGGCATCCAAATTATGAAATTACAGATGGCGAAGTGGTTTTTAAGGGTGAAGATATGTTGGAGCTTGGGCCTGACGAAAGGTCTAGGAAGGGCCTATTTTTGGCGTTTCAGTACCCGGTTGCCATACCTGGGGTGACAGTGGCTAACTTTCTACGCACAGCTATAAATTCTAGGAGAAAGGCTGAAGACAGCGAAGACAAAGGTATTCCTATACCAGAGTTTCGGAAATTGCTTAAAGATAAAATGTCGTCGTTGGATATGTCACATGATGTTGCAGGACGTTATCTCAATGATGGGTTTTCTGGTGGTGAAAAGAAAAGAGCGGAAATATTGCAGCTGGCTACCCTTGAACCCGACGTTGCCGTACTAGACGAAACAGACTCAGGATTAGATATTGACGCGTTGAAAATCGTGGCAGAGGGCGTCAATAAGCTTGTGGGTCCTGGATTGGGGGTGCTAGTTATTACTCATTATCAGCGACTTTTGAGTTACATAGTGCCTGAACATGTTCACGTTATGTATGAGGGAAAAATAGTGGAAAGTGGTGGACCGGACCTTGCATTAAAGCTTGAAGAGCTAGGGTATGAGTGGATACGAAGTGCTCACAGCTAATAGTATTGTTTCTGCTGTAAGACTATTGCATAAGATGTGTAGATAGGAGTAATTGATATGACTGACCAAGAGCAGGCCGTAGTTGCTACAATAAACGAAAGATATACTGAAAAATATGGGTTTCACGAAAAAGATACTTATACTTTCAAGACTCGTAAAGGTGTGGATCATGATGTAATTGATCAAATGAGTGACATGAAAGGTGAGCCAGATTGGATGAGAGAATTTAGGCATAAATCATTGGATATATTCTTTGATAAGCCAATGCCTGATTGGGGTGGCAACGTACAGCAGATTGATTTTGATGACATCTACTACTATATTAAACCCCCAGATGAAGGTGCCAGAGATTGGGATGATGTGTCTGATGAAGTAAAGAACACTTTTGATCGACTTGGTATACCTGAGGCGGAGCAGAAGTTTCTATCCGGAGTAGGCGCTCAATATGATTCAGAGGTGGTCTACCATAATATTCAAAAAAACCTGGAGGACCAGGGGGTTATATTTCTTGGAATGGACGACGCGCTGAAACAGCACGAAGATATCGTAAAAGAATACTTCAGTACCATCATTCCTCCAGAAGACAATAAGTTCGCAGCCCTCAATTCCGCAGTGTGGTCTGGAGGATCATTCATATATGTTCCACCTGGAGTCCATGTGGAAATGCCTTTGCAGGCGTACTTTAGAATTAATTCAAATAATGCTGGGCAATTTGAACGCACACTGATAATAGTTGATGAAGGCGCGAATGTGCATTATGTTGAGGGATGTACTGCGCCTACCTACGCTGCTGAATCTTTGCATTCGGCGGTTGTAGAAATCATTATCAAGAAGGACGCACGGTGTAGATATACAACGATCCAGAACTGGTCAAATAATGTATATAATCTCGTTACAAAACGAGCTACCGCTTATCAAAATGCAGTTATGGAATGGGTTGATGGAAATCTAGGCTCTAAGCTTACGATGAAGTACCCTTCTGTATATTTGATGGAAAAAGGTGCCCATGGCGAAGTTTTGTCAATTGCCTTCGCTGGTGCGGGACAACATCAAGATGCTGGCGGAAAGATCGTTCATGTGGCTCCTGATACAACCTCCAAAATAATATCAAAATCTATATCGAGGAACGGCGGCAGATCAACCTATAGAGGATTGCTGAAAGTGCATGAGGGATGTAGTGGTTCTAAGTCGAATGTAGTATGCGATGCGCTGCTTATAGATGACGCATCTAGATCTGATACGTACCCGTATATTGAAATTGATGAAGACGATGTATCTATCGGACATGAGGCGTCCGTCTCTAAGGTGGGCGAAGACCAATTATTTTATTTGATGAGCAGAGGTCTTTCGGAAGAAGAGGCTTCCTCGATGGTAGTATCAGGCTTTATCGAGCCGTTAGTAAAAGAGCTGCCAATGGAATATGCCGTTGAGATGAACAGATTGATCCAACTACAAATGGAGGGTTCAATAGGTTAGTGCAAAGTGTTGTTTAGGTGAATGATTGATAGCTACAGTAAAACAGGGCGCGGTTGATTACTCGCCCTGTTTTACTAAATGAAAAATGTGACTGAGGTGATATGGCTAATAAAGATGCTGGAAATGGAGTTGTAAGGGGGCGCAGATCTTCGGTTGCCGACTTGCATGTGGATGAGTCGGATATTCTTAATATATCGGATATTATGGGAGACGCTGGATGGTACGCTAAGGATAGGATGGAGGCTTTTAAAGTTTACAAAGATACTCCAATGCCCAGCTTGGAAGATGAAGCGTGGAGACGTACGGACATCAGTGGAGTAGATTGGGAAAAGTTTTCCAAAGCAATACGGGATGATAAGGATATAGATAATATGGCTGAGGTGCCGGAATATCTGCTCAATCCATTAGTAGGTGATCGGCAAGGCGGCCAAATTGTCGTTTCAGGAAGGAAGGTATTGCAAAGTAGTTTAGCCGACGAAGCAAGCTCAAAGGGTGTTATATTTACAGATTTTGTATCAGCTACACAAAATCATGGAGAACTATTTAGTGGTTACGTATCTAAGTTAGTGTCTATTGCTGATGGGAAGCACGCATCAATGGCTGGCGCAATGGTGGATCAAGGGATATTTGTTTATGTCCCAGCTGGGATTCAAGTAGAGATGCCACTGCATTCTGTTTTATGGTTAAATCGAATTGCTAACTTTACTAGAGTTGTGATAGCTGTCGAAAAGGGCGGCTCGTTGACATATGTTCATGAAATCAGTTCTAGTGATGAAGGTTCCGAGCAGTTGCATGCTGGTACGGTCGAGGTGTTTGTCGGGGATAACGCTGAGTTAAAGTTCGTTGAGATGCAATCCTTAGGTGAGAACTGTTACCATTTTTCGCATGAAAAATCGCAAGTTGGTAGAGACGCAAGATTGGATTGGGTATTTAGTGCCATCGGGAGCAAGCTGACTAAGTCGTTTCTGGACTTAGATCTGGTTGGTAATGGGGCTTGGGGAAGGATGTCTGGATTCTACTTTGCGGCTGGCAAACAGCATATGGACCACGATACACAACAAAATCACAGGGCTGAAGGTCAAACCAGTGACCTTTTATTTAAGGGTGCTTTGCGTGACGGTAGTAGATCGGTCTGGCAGGGCATGATTAATGTCGAGCCGGGGGCTCAAAAAACGGATGGGTTTCAGGCTAATAGAAATCTGTTGTTGGCTAAAGAGGCTCGAGCTGACTCAATACCAGGCTTGGAGATCCAGGCTGATGACGTTCGATGTACACATGCAGCAACTATAAGTAAGCTTGAAGAAGAGCATCTCTTTTATTTGATGTCACGTGGAATACATCTCGAAGAGGCTCGCAAGGTGGTGGTTGACGGCTTTTTTGACCCGATAATGGAAAGAATACCGTTTGAGGGTGTAAGGGAGAGACTGAAAAGTTCTGTAGTGGACAAAATGGCATGAAAGATGTTACGAGATTGTGGAAGGGTTTGCTGGTATACGTCGGTGTTAATTGTGAGGGTGTTTAATGGATAAGAAGTTTGACCCTAATCTTATTAGGAAAGAGTTTCCGGCCTTGTGCAGAGAGGTTAAGGAAGGAGTACCACTCGTCTATTTAGATACAACTGCAACCTCTCAAAAACCTAAGTATGTTTTAGATAGTTTGTCCCACTACTATTCTTATAGCAACGCTAATGTTCATAGGGGTATACACACTTTGGCCGAGGAGGCTACCGCCGCTTATGAGAATGCGCGGGTAAGTATATCGAATTTCATTAATTCTCCAAGATCGGAACAGGTTATATATACGAGAAATACAACAGAAGCAATTAATCTAGTTGCAAACACTTGGGGAAGAGAAAATTTTTGTAGGGGAGACCGCGTAGTAATGACTGAAATGGAACATCACTCCAATTTAGTTCCTTGGCAGATGTTGGCAGAGTCTATTGGGATGGAAATAGACATAGTGCCTGTTGATGATCGTGGTTTGCTTGACTTGATGGTATACGAAAAACTACTGAAGAAAAATCCAAAGGCAGTATGTGTAACGCATATGTCTAATGTGCTTGGTACCTTGAACCCAATCCGAAGCATGGCTGATCTAGCGCATGAGCACGGTGCAGTGATAATTGTTGATGGAGCGCAGTCTGCTCCTCATATGCCCATTGACGTTCAGGAGTTGGACGTGGATTTTTTTGCTTTTTCGGCACATAAGATGTGTGGTCCTACCGGGATCGGTGTCCTGTATGGTCGATACGAATTGCTCAGTACTATGCCACCCTTTCTAGGTGGTGGTGATATGATCAAAAGAGTGGAGCTACGAAGATTCGATACAAATGATCTGCCATATAAGTTTGAGGCAGGTACTCCAGCGATTGGAGAAGCTGTCGGTATGGGGGCAGCAGTAGAATACCTTAATGAAATTGGCATGGAAAATATATGGGATCATGAGCAGGAGATTGTTGCTTATGCAATGGATAAGCTTGAAGAAGTTCCTGGTGTTACTATCTATGGACCTGAGGCAGATAAGCGTGGTGGAGTAACTGCTTTTACGCTTGATGGTGTCCACCCGCATGATGTGTCACAGATACTCGATGCAGACGGGATAGCAGTTCGCGCTGGACATCATTGCGCAATGCCACTTCACACGCGCTACAATTTGGTGGCAACAGCAAGGGCATCGTACTATTTGTATAATACACGAAAGGATATCGATAAACTTATTGAGGGGCTATATAAAGTAAAGAAAATGTTTGGTTAAACAGGGGTTATATTATGGAAGATATGTATCGTGAAGTTATATTGGATCATTACAAAAACCCTCGGTTTAGAGGCGAACTGGATCCTGCCGACATCTCTTATGAAGATGATAATCCGTTGTGCGGAGATAATATTAGAATTGATTTAAGAGTTGATGACAGCGACCGCATTGTTGAGTGCGCATTTTCAGGGCAAGGCTGCGCTATTTCTCAGGCGTCTGCATCCATGTTAATGGAGGATATTCAAGGTAAGACATTAGAGGAGATAAAGAAATATTCTAGAGATGATATTTTGGATATGCTAGGTATCGAGCTTGGGCCGGTCAGGTTAAAATGCGCAATGTTGAGCTTGAAGGTTTTGAAGGTCGGCGCCTATGGTGTAAAGGAGTGGGTTGAGGATTAGACGTAAGCAGTTATGTGATTGCTGATGGACGGTAAAAGTTTATGAGAGTAACGATTGCAAAGAGGGATGAAGTGGCTGAAGGTCAGCGAATGATGTTCGCCATAGATGGTAAAAAGCTAGCGCTTTTCAAAGTACAAGGCGAATATTATTGTATTGCGGATACATGCTCTCACGATGATGGGCCACTTGCCGATGGTAAGCGTGATGGGTACACGATAGCATGTCCTAGGCATGGAGCTAAGTTTGACTTACGCGATGGACGGGTTCTGTCATTTCCTGCAGTAAGAGGTATAGACGCGTACCCTGTGGAAGTAGTGGGTGATGAGATTACTATCGACATCTAAAGTAAAGCCATGTTTACGCGTATTACGTTGCGCTTATGATGTCACTCAATAAGATTGTGGCACCGTGTATTGCTCACCCGATTTTGACTTTAAGTCATCCCATTGCTGAAGTATAGAAATAGTTTCTAGACCGCAAATTACCGCTCGATCATCTTCTGTAGGGTCCCACGATTTAGTGTTAGGATTAAGAAGGTTGACGTTTATTACTCCTGATCTGAGTCCATATATTGAGGATTGTACAAGCATCGTGGCGGCTTCACCTGTTCCGTTGAGAACACCAGCCTTTCTAAGTGATTCATCCAATATTTCTGTGTTACGGGCAAGATAGCCTCTATAGCCGTCGTGGGTTGCGGGCCCTAATGAAGCCATGTCTGCTATTATGCCGGCTTTGTACGGATAATTTAGTGCTTTAGCGGCTACCATTGAGGCCATAAGTACTTCAAAGTGTGCTATTGCAGGATATTCTGCCATGGCATAATCATGACTTGTACCGTCCCATCGAACAGCGCCTTTAGCTAGTATCAAGTCTCCGTAATCAAACTCATCTGCGAGAGGGCTTGTGACTCCAATCCTTAGCAGAGTCGTAGCTCCAAGCCGGGCTAGCTCTTCAATAGCTATTGATACAGACATTCCACCGATGCCTGTAGAACATGCTGAAATTGGTTTTCGATTGATCGTACCCGTACATATTAGGAATTCATAGTCATCGGCTATCTCTTCATAGTCATCCCATCTTGATGCTAAATTGCGCACCCTGTCTTTGCTTCCGGTTACTATTACGTATGGAGCTATATCGCCGGGCTGGCATTTGCCCCCAAAATTTCTGTGTACATAGTCTTGTGGCATGGCTATTGAGCTCCCCGTGCTTCATGTATTGTGCCTGGGTGATCAGGTAGCATAACATCTTCTTTGTTAGCTTGTTTGATTTTATCCCATTTCATTAGAAGTGTTACAGCCGCGGTGACTACCTTGACTGCATCATCTTCACCTGCGGGCTCGTAAAGACCTGTATTTGGGTCATCTACAATTACGTTTACCCGTCCGGCTCGCAGTCCATATAGATTACATAGAGTGTAAATGGTCGCTGTTTCTGTGTCCCAGTCATATACATTTGCGGATTTTATATCAGAGACTATAGCATCCATTTTTGTTGTCCTATAGCCATTGAGGCAAGTTATCCCTTGCCCTGCATAAAATGAGGATGCGGTTGCTCCTATACCTACGTGATAATTGCAACCTTCTGATTGCGCTGCTGCGATCAATGCACATGTGACTTCCATGTCAGCTACGGCCGGATATTCGGGAAATACATAGTGTTCACTTGTCTTATCCATTCTGACCGCACCAGATGCAATTACTAGGTCTCCGACGTGCATATTTGGTTGTATACCACCAGTCACCCCTATGCGGATAAAGGTGTTGGCGCCAAGTGCCGCCATCTCGTCAATCGCTATCGAAGTGGAACGTCCTCCTATTCCTGTTGAGCATGCGGTAATAGCTTGTCCGTTGAGTGTGCCTGAATGGACAAGAAATTCATAATGATGAGCTAATTTTTTATGCTCGTCCCAGTGGGATACTATCTTCTTGATTCGAGTCTGACTGCCGGGTACTATTACGTATTTAGCAATTTGGCCTTGCTGTAATTTGCCGCCCATGCGTTCGTGTATGTATTCTGGAAGTTTGTTCACAATTCGATTATTTTCCTTTGGGTGATATTTTATGTTTTTACGTAATTAGGATTGTTAGTTGCACAACGGTTGATTTTAGCATTAGTTATTTTACTTGAGAAATCAAATCAGCCAGATCCATGAATGAGAAGTGATTTTTTAAAGAGCCAGGCCCTTGACAGGCTAGTGCTCCGGATGCGCTGGCATGTTTGGCGGATTCAATTAGGGGTAGACCTTTGCATAATGATGTTAGCATGCCGGCCACATATGCGTCCCCTGCGGCTACTGAGTCTATCATCTCTACGTTATATGCAGGTATATGAAGGCTTAACGTGTCGTTAGTTATGTAAGAGCCATTTATGCCGTTCTTGATTATGCCTAAATCCAAATTAATTTTGCGGTACGAATGGATTATGTCATCTATGGTGTCAGCTCCGGTTAGGGTTCGTGCTTCAGACAAATTTGCAAATGCAATATTTGCGCGACAAAATATTTTTTTCAACAGGCCAGCAGCGTGTTTGGCTGCGGGCACACAGGCGTCAACTGATATAACGCAACCGGCTTTACTAGCACGGCTAATAGCCTCTAGCACTATTTCCTGTTTGCCTAAAATACTTAAACAGGCATAGCCGTCAATGTGTAGAACTTTCGCAGTTTCGAAATAACTAACGGATGGCAAATCTTCCATTCGGAATTTAAGATTAGGATTTACCATACTCAAAGATGTCCATTCACCCTTTGGGTCTGCAAGTATCCGAATCAGACTTCCTTGTTCACCCGTATAGTGAGACATGTGGTTTGTGTCTACTCCAGTATCATGTAATTCATTTAAGGCAGCAACGCATGGCTCATCGTCACCAATCATGCTAATAATTGAAGTCTTGAGGCCAAAGCGAGCAGCAAAGCATGCAACGCTTGTTGCGCAACCTCCAAAGGTGTCGGTGATCGATTGTATAGTGATATTGTCTTGTCCGCCGGCCTTTGGCCAGTCGGAAAGTTTGATTACTCTCTCTAGTACGAATGAGCCTAAAGTTATGATATCAAGTGGCCTATTTAATAAGATGTTTGGTAAGGAGTATGTTGGATTAATGCTGTTTGCCATATTGTTGTCTTTTTGTAAGGGTGACATGGTTGTGATGGTATTTGTGTTTAATGGTCAACTATTCATAAGTGCCTGCATTGACTCGATGGTAATGTTTTCGGTTACGCCTTCGCTTGCTACACAGAGCGCAGCTATTGCATTGCCTCTTTTGGCAGCCACTATTGAAGAAGCACCATCTAGCTTTGCAGATATAAAACCGGCATTGAATGTGTCTCCGGCTCCTAAGGTGTCTACAACTTTTACCTTATAGGATGGTATCTTCGTAATTTCACCCGATGGTGTGGCTACTAGACATCCGTTTGAACCTAATCTCGAAATTACGGTGCGTTTTTCGGCCGAAAGTGCAACCGCGGCTTTGCTACGGTCATCTATTCCAGTGTAAAGTGCTATTTCGTCATCGGCAGACCCTAATACATAATCGGCAAGTTCTATTGCTTCTGATATGGCGTGTTTGTACTGGTTAGGCAGTTGATTGTTCGGACTACGGAGGTTAAGATCAAGTGATATTGGAATTTTATGTTGTTTTGCTATTGTCATCGATCGCATTGTAGATTGGGGAGTAGTTCCACGATCGAAACTGTTACCAGTAGTATGCAGCCAGCTAGATTTCGCAATTGCTTCATGAGACACCTTATCAGGCGGATAATGTACGGAAGCCCAGTTGCCATAAGGATTGCCAGCGAAGTGCCTTTCGCCTAAGTGGTCAATGATTACGTTGACATGCAGTGTGAAATGCTCTGGTGAGACATAAACATGTTCTGTGCTTACATTTGCGTCTTCTAAGGCGCTCAGTAAGTATGTTCCGTAGCTGTCCGAGCCGATAGCAAAAAACATGGTTACATCATGGCCAAGTCGGGCAAGAGATAATGATGTATTTCCTGCTGTTCCACCCGGCGATAGGGTTGGCTGAATTATATTGAATGAAGTTGCCTGTTCTTGTGATTTAGGTAGTTGGATTATGGCATCAACACCAGCATCACCTATTACTGTGACTTGGCTCAATTTTGACCTTGTAGGATTGTAAGTATTGCTAGCCATAGCGTATCGTTTAGATTAGTAGTTATTTTTGTAGGGCATGTTCTAGCTCTGATTTTTGAGTATCTCATCTAGTGTAACTTGTTCGCTAGTGCGGATACTATTTCCTTTTAGTGGATTAAGATCTGTGACGTCGTAGAGATCTTTAAATCCACGAAAGTAGTCTTCTCCTAAGTTTGAGGCTAGGTGGTCCGCGAAGAGTTCGATGGCTGTTGGGTAGACGATTGGTGAAAATATCTCAGGTGTATTGCCCATTACGGGTAGAAAGAAATCGCATTGCTCTCCGACTATATTGTCTCCGGATGGACAGATACCTATTGTGTATCGTCCTATTCTAGTCATTGGAATAAGCATTTCAGCGGTTCTGGTGTGACTCCTGCTGCCCGGTGACACTATGAATGTCGGTGTATCTACATCGGTATTAGTAAAATATTGCAAATGTCCCCATTCTTCTGTGTCCTGTGCTAGTGCATGGGTTCCGGCGGCCTCGAGAAGCTTTGCTGCTCCAAACATAGCCGTTGCGTAATTAGGGCCATGACCTACAAAGACAAAATGGTTCTGAGTCATAAGTTTACGTGCTAGTTCTACGACTGACTGTCTGCTAGCTTCTATTGTGGCTTCAATTGCATCGCCGGTGGAGATGATTTTTCTTCGCAATTGATGTGCTTTAGTAGTGGTGATTATATCTTTTGCTTCAGAAATTCTGATGGCTATAAGGTAAAGTACCAGCAAAGAAGTTCGGTATGAACGCACGCCTGGAAAGTCAATGAAATTTGGCACGGTACAGTCTAGGGTATGCTCGGCTGTTTGTCCGAATGGTGATGATGGATTGGCAGTAATAGCGACTGTAGTCATTCCTTGCTCGCGAGCAATTCCTAGGGCTTCGCGCGTTCGGACTACTGTGCCTGATACGGATGTGCCAATCACAAGCGTGTTTTTTGTAATAGTAGTATGGCTGGTGGCTAGAGCATATCTGCTCGCGGTTAGAGCGTTTAGGGGCTCAGTTGATATCTTTGTGAGATTCTCAAATGCAAGTTCGGTTGCGATTGCGGCCATGTGCGAATCTCCGCATCCAGTCGTAATTATGTGGTCTATGCTATTAGACATTTCCTTAGTGAAAATGTTGCATACCCGCTCGTTCAATTCAAGCGTTTGTGATCGTATAAGCTCGGGAAGGCTTTCTACTTGTGCGATTATGTTGTTTTGGACCATACTCTAATCTCCATGGCTCCATTATATAATAAAGTCATGTCTAGATTAAACAAGAGACGTATTTAAAGAATGTTGAGATAGTTTGTGAAAGGTGGTTTATGCAAAATAATATAGGCTGTCGAATTGGGATTGACTTAGGTGGGACAAAAATAGAGGGTGTTGCTATTGACTTTGACGGGACTGAAATTATGCGTCACAGAATCGATACGCCTGTTGTGGGTGTAGCTGATCGGTATGACAGTATCGTGAATTCGATTGACGAATTGGTTCGGTCCATCGAGAATGCGATTGGAAAATCGGGGACTGTTGGTGTTGGAATTCCGGGCACATTATCTGGAAGTACTGGCAGGATAAAGAATGCTAACACTACCGAACTTATTGGCAGAACATTTGATAAGGATCTTGAGAAAGCGATCGGTAGGCCAATTAAGCTCGCAAACGATGCGAATTGTTTTGCGCTGTCGGAGGCAGTGGATGGAGCCGGCGAAGGTAGTGCTAGTGTATTTGGCGTAATCATTGGCACAGGGACTGGCGGTGGTATAGTTATTGACGGAAAAGTGATAACTGGCCTAAATGGCATCGCGGGCGAATGGGGACATAACCCACTTCCGTGGCCAAAA
>DDZT01000008.1 GCA_002346435.1 Anaerolineales bacterium UBA3001 | reverse complement strand
TAAATTACGGCTACGCAATCTTATGGCAGAACTAATAACATCCTGAATACGACGTTCATCTTCTAATACTAGGTCATTTCCAGCATAGCACAGTTCTTGCCAACTTTCATGCAGACCAGCATCCATATTGTTTGCTATGTATTCTTTTGGGGTTGTGACAGCCTGATTTATACTGGCCTTAATTATTTCAAAAAGCCTTTGATATTCAGTAATACCAAAATCGCGGGAAGACAGCACTTCTGAACCCGCTTCTCGCAATGCGCGGTCAACCCTTGCAACTACCTCAGGCTTGCGCAAGAAAGCCACCATAAGATAATTCTCTAGTTCATCAATCACTTCTAAATTCTTTTGTGGCTTATCGCTATCCGAAGTAGTTTGACTTTTATTATCTCTACGACCAAATCCGCTCTTTTTACCCATATGTATCATACGCTCATCAACACGCAGGGCACGTGCCAATTTTTGCATATAATCCGCTCTTTCTGCCGGATGACTTACATCAGAAATTATGGGAACAATATCATCAATTATTTCAGCTTTGACTTTAGAATCCTGCAAATCACGGCCTGTGGTAAAAACGTCCATAACATAATCAACGATCGATGGTGCTTTCGATATTAGAGATCGCCAAGATTCTGGATCAGATGCTATAAGTTCATCTGGGTCCATTTCATTTGGCATAGTTGCTACACGAATATCGAGTTCTAGATGACCTTCATCACGCAGCAAACCTCGTGGATCAAAAATTGGCGCTGACTCTCGTTCCAGATTTTGCCTAGCGACAGTCAAGCTACGAAGAGTTGCACGATCACCAGCAACATCAGGATCCAACGCTAACACAACACGTGGAGCATACCTTTTTAACAAACGTAACTGTTTTTCGGTCAATGCGGTACCCATTGCAGATACTACATTTGTAAAACCATCCTGATGTGCGGCGATTACATCCATGTAACCTTCAACCAGTACAGCAGCACGTTCTTCACGAATACGCATATAAGATTTATCAAGACCATACAGAAGAGATCCTTTATCAAAAAATGCAGTTTGTGGAGAATTCATGAATTTGGGTTGATCATCTGAGTCAACTACACGAGCACCAAAACCTACTACTTGACCCTGCTGTAGACAAATCGGCATAATAATACGGTCACGAAATCTATCATAGACCCTACCATTATCTTTTTTCACTAACAACCCTACAGATACAAGATCATCATCAGAGTAGCCTTTACCTAAACAAAACTTGCGCAATCCATCCCAACTAGAAAGAGCATATCCAAGCCCAAATATGTCCCATGTTTCCTTTGACAAACCTCGCTGTAGTAGTAGCTTACGAGCCCCATCTGCAGCTTCATTATCAATCAATAATTTATGGTAGTATTCGCTTACCATAGTAAGCAAGTTGTGCATTCGCAAGCGCTCTTGCCGTTCATTTTCCTGTTGCGGAGATTGATGCTCCAACTCTACTCCAGTACGACGACTAAGATACTGCAAAGCTTCCAAAAAATCCCACCCCTCTTTTTTCATTAGAAAACTAAAAACATCACCCCCTTCATTGCAAGCACCAAAACATTTCCAACTTCCAGTGTCCGGCCAAACTACAAAAGCTGGTGTATTCTTATTTTCATGAAATGGGCAAAACCCAGTATGTGCATTCCCGGTTCGACGGAGCTTAACAGTTTCTCCAATGATTTCTATAATGTCAAGACGTGATTTAATCTCTTCAGTAGCTTTCATATTGATGTCACTAATGTTGCACAAACAACATAGACACAATTGTGTCTATCACACGATATGTGCATTAATATTGACGCTCTAGAACCCATCCAATTTAGACATGTCCACTACACCATCTGCCATCTGAGCAACAGAGCGGAGCAAAGCAATGCGATTTGAACGAACATCCAAATCATCATCCATAACTAGAACTTCATCAAAAAAAGATGTGACAGCAGGAATAATACTAGTAAAGTCATTGAGAAAATCGTCCACAGTATCACTAGGTCCAATGCTAGACAATGCTCCCCAGAGGTCTGTCTCGGCTTCAGAAGAAAACAATCCCTTGTCAACCAATTCTAATTCGTTATTCTCCGGTAGTATTCGAACACATCTCGCAAATGAATCAAGAATTGTAGACCAATCTTCTCTGGCAACCCATGTGGTCAAATCATCTATCGACTGTAATGCTCTATATGGATTAGAGTCTTGGACTGACAGTACAGCTTCTAATACATCATGTTGATAACCGCGATCACGCAGAACACCTTGCAAACGCTTCAGTATAAAAGTTGATGCTTGATTAACAACACCTTCAGTACTTACTGGTTGTGTTTTAGCAGTAATTTCTAATGCAACACGCAGATCAAGATCAATATTCTTTCCCAAAAGCAATTGTACACACCCTAATGCCATTTTTCGCTGACCAAAAGGATCTGTGGCAGAAGTTGGCTTAAGACCAACTGACAACAATCCTACAAGTGAGTCCAATCTGTCGGCTAGACCAACAATAACTCCAGGCATGCTTTCTGGCAAATCACCATCTATCTGCACCGGCCAATAATGTTGCTCAATGACCTTAGCCACCTCATTGGATTCTCCAGATCGGACTGCATATTCACGTCCAATCACTCCCTGTAATGCTGTCATTTCTATTACCATCTGGGTAGCCAAATCAGCCTTTGCCAAATGAGCTGCCCTTGCAACTGTCGCAATTTGTTCGGTTTCTATACCAAAAACTTTTGCTAATTCCACAGCGATTTTCTCTATCCGGTCAGATTTGTCCAGCATGGAACCCAGTTGTTCCTGAAATACTAGTCTGTCAAGGTCTTGCCGAAACTCCTGCAGATTACGCTTGCTGTCTGCTTCAACAAAATAACTTGCGTCCGCAAATCGTGCGCTTATTACCTTCTCATTGCCCTGGATAACAAGCTCGGAATCCTCAACTTCAGTATTGTGAACACCTATAAAATATGGTAGCAACTTCCCATCATCTAAGACAGGAAAATACCGTTGATGCTTCTTCATCACTGCCATTAATACTTCTTGCGGAATATCCAAGTGCTGTCGATCAAATTCTCCTAGAAAAACCTTAGGGCTTTCAACAAGATTTGCTACTTCCAACAACAAATCTGTATCATCCAGAATGTTACCCCCAACACCTAAAGCTAGTTCACGACCATTAGCCAATATAGTATTACGACGCTCTGATTCATCTATAATAATCTTGTGATCCAACATAATAGACAAATATGCAGCCGCCTCAGGAACGCAAATCGAACTAGACGATAACGATCTTAATCCACGCGATTCGCGTCCAGACATAACGCCAGCAAAAGAAAACGGTAGCACATCACAACCCAGCAATGATACTATCCAACGTATTGGACGAGAAAATGCTATTGAATTCTCTCCTGACATCCACCGCATAGTCTTCTGAAAATTCAGTTTTCTAATTATTTCTTGAGCTACCTTCACCATCACAACTGGTATTTCAATCTTTTCTTCCAGTAGGTTTGCTATAACATACTCTCCGTCATCTATACTACGAATCTCCAATTCATCAATTGCAACACCTTGACTACTAGCAAAACCTTTGGCTGCTTTTGTTGGTTTGCCATCAACATCATATGCATGTTTTACAGCTGGCCCACGCACTATCCTTACATTATCTGTGTTACCTGATGACAAATTATTAATGATAACAACCAATCTTCTAGGTGTACCATTAACATCCACACTAGAATATGACAATCGAGATTTAATCAATAATTCAGGAACAAGCTCTTTCAACTGTTTAATTGCATCATCTAAATCAGCTACTGGCAATTCCTCAACACCAATCTCAAGCAGATATTCAACCGGATCTTTAGGATCGTTAGGTAAATCCACATTATCAATCTCGGATTCTGCAACAGTACTATCTGTAATAAGAGGAAATTCTAAGTCCTGGCGTTGCTCTATATAAGTTTGTGCTATTTTTCTTACTAATCCTCGCATTTCCCTAAAAAACACTGCTCTTTCAGTAGTACCTATAGAGCCTCGAGTATCTAAAACATTAAAAGTGTGCGAACACTTTAGAGCATAATCATATGCTGGTAAAACTAATCCGACATTCAATGCAGATTCGGCTTCCGACTTGTACAACTCATACAGTTTACGGAGTCGATCCACACCTGCCACTTCAAAATAGTAACGGCTATGTTCCTTCTCAGACTGTAAGTTGACATCACCATAAGTTATATTGTCAACCCACTGAATGTCACGGAAGCTTGTTACGTTCTGAGTAGCAATAAGAATACGCTCGAGACCATATGTAATCTCAACGGCAATGGATTCTAGTGGTACACCACCTACCTGCTGGAAATAGGTGAATTGGGTAATTTCTTGCCCATCAAGCCATACCTCCCACCCTAGACCCCATGCTCCGATCGCAGGTTGTTCCCAATTGTCTTCTACAAATCTAATATCATGATATCTCATGTCTATACCTAAAACTGCCAGGGATTCCAAATATACTTCCTGAGGATCTGATGGTGCTGGTTGCATAATAACTTGGTACTGATAATGTTGCTGCAGACGATTAGGATTTACTCCATACCGACCATCATCAGGACGTATTGAGGGTTCAACATAAGCAACATTCCAAGGTTCTGGTCCGAGAACTCGAAGTGCAGTAGCAGGATTCATTGTTCCAGCACCTACCTGACTATTATATGGATGCCATATTAGACACCCATGATCAGACCAGAATTTCTCTAACAACATTATTGCTTTTTGAAAACTAAACATGGTTCTCATTCATGTACCTACATGTTCTACTGCTCAAATCCATTAATAGCACCGACCTCTCTAGCAATGTTATTAAAACTGTTATTATTAAGCCTACGAACACGATCCAGAAAATCCACTGACTTCAATTGTCTTTCCAACTGCACAGAAATGTAGTGTAATTGTATATTCTCTATTTCAGCTAATATTTTTGATCTTACGCTCAAATTTTTGATAACAGAATGGTCATTCCTTTGCAAAAAACGCATCAATTTAAGTGCGTCCACACTAACTGGCAGAATATTGCGTCTTCCAATCCCACAATTAGGGCATAGAACGCCCCCTGCCAAAGCATCAAAATATTGGTTTTCGGGCTGTATAGATTTGTTATCACCTAAGCAAAACTCCAATTCCGGACGAAACCCGACCATTTCCAACAAATGTAATTCATAATGGCGCATAACAATTGATAGATTATCGCCAGTACTGACCCTCGACAACATTTTCCCCAAAAGATAATATAAATCTATGTTTGGCTCTCCATCAGGTGTAAAACTATCAAGCAATTCTATTGAACAGCTAGCATAGCTACTTCTAATCAAATCTTCACGCAATGGCCTATATGCATCAATTGTCTGTGCCTGAGTAATAACATACAAATTACGACCACTGGCAAGAAGTACATCCGAACGCATATAAAGATCAAGATGACCAGTTTTACGACTTGATGGTCTCCGTACGCCCTTAGCAATCGCTCTTACTTTACCCTGATTAGGTGTTAACAAAGTGAGCAGCCTATCCGCTTCACCAAAAACCTGATGCCGAAGGACAATCGTTTCAGTACGTATTGTCCGTGTACGCGCCATTTTGCGATTATACCATTCTGAAATATTGCAATGTTGATACAGAGATACTGGTCCTAAACGCTAAGGCAATAACTGGCAACAATTCTGGGCGCAATTTGTTGAATAAGAAAATCTAAACAATACTAATAGGACACGCTGTCAAACAAATTAGATTAATTTTTCAGATCTAATAAATATTAATTTTTACTTTTTACAATAAGTTTGATGATCAGGTCCGATGTAATACACGAACCCATCTAATCTGACGCTCAACTACCTGATGCACTTCTAGCATAAACCCATTAACTTCTATGCTCTCTCCTAATACTGGCACTCTGCCAAGTTGCTCAAATATGTAGCCTGCAAGCGTATCTGAATCTCCACCATCTATGTCAGTTTGTAGTTTGCGATTTAGATCATCAATATCGATACGACCTTGAACCAAATATTCATGTTCACCAGTTTGTTTAAATGGAATATCTTCCTCTAAATCATATTCATCCTGGACCTCACCTATAAGCTCCTCCACTAAATCTTCGAGAGTTACTACCCCTGCCATTCCACCATATTCATCCACTACTATTGCCATATGCATACGTTGACCCTGCAACTCAGGTAATAAAGCATCAATTTTTTTGGTTTCTGGAACAAAAAATGGCTTGCGGAGCATATCTCTTAATATAGGATTGCCTTCACCGTTATTCTGAGCTGCGAGTAAATCCTTAGCATAAAGCAAACCAATTATGTTATCAACTGTTTGATCATAAACAGGTATTCGACTGTATCCATTTTCTACAACTGCCATATGAGCTTCCGATAATGTAGTTTCAACATCAAGAGTCAAGACATCAATGCGCGGTATCATAACCTCTCGAACGAGAGTATCACTGAACTGAAAAACAGAGTGGATCATTTGACGTTCGTCCTGCTCAATAGAGCCACCCTCCTCACCAGCATCTACCAAATCCTTTATCTCGTCTGGGGTTACTAACAAACGCTCACGCTCACTTAAGGGTGCGCCTAAACGATTGGCAACAAATTGGAGTAAACTAGTAATTGGACTTAACATCCAAGTCAAACCCAACATTGCTGGAGCTAACCGAATTGCCCATAATGCAGGTATGTTCACCACTAAAGACTGCGGAAACATCTCCGCTAGCACTAACAACGCAAGAGAAGACATTAATGCCAGTAACAAAATCTGTACATGACCTACCGCTACAAACGTAGGAATTAACGCCCACAACAAATATCCAGTAAACAATGCGTTGGCAAGGCCATGTAATAATCGCAAAGTAATATGCAGACGAGTGGAATCATCTAGTACCATTCGAGCAATTCTAGCTCCAGTGTCACCACTCTCAAGAGCATCTTCAAAATCATTGGCTGAAACACTAAGAAATACAGTTCTTATGACTGACAGAAAAACGCTCACCAAAAATATTACTAGTACGAAAATGAAATTATTCATCCCTTGATGCAATATTATCATCAACCTCTCTTGAAATAATACGTGCTGGTACACCTGCTGCTAAACTGCCGTCTGGTAAATCCTTGGTAACAACTGACCCAGCACCAGTTCTGGCCTTAGAACCTATGCGTAATGGTGCTACTAACATAGTGTCACTTCCTATGAACACATCCTCTCCAATTTCAGTTCGATGTTTATTTTTGTCCATACCATAATTACACGTAATAGCTCCCGCTCCTATATTAGTGCGTGCACCTATGGTAGCATCACCAACATATGAAAAGTGTCCCATTTTTACCCCTGGACCAAGATATGAGTTCTTTACCTCTCCAAAATTGCCTATATGTACACCGCTGTCAAGATGTGTACCAGCCCTTAAATGTCCAAATGGTCCTACATCAACATCATTTTCTAGTTTAGCTCGGTCAAGTACCGATGATTCGATTTTGCAGCGATCACCAATTACGGAGTTTTGAATTGTACTATTAGGACCTATTGTACATTCCGACCCGATCACAGTATTTCCTTGCAAATGTGTGTTGGGCAACACAACAGTATCCAATCCAATTGTCACACTTGACTCTATATAAGTATTGGCAGGATCAATTAATGTTACACCGCGCTCCATCCAGCTATTATTTATGCGGGTTCTTACAGCGGTCTCGGCTTCTGCTAAATGTATCCGTGTATTAATACCTATTATTTCATCTACAGCAGTGGTTGTAACAACTCCAATATTCTGATTCTGTAAAGATGCGGATTTAATCAAATCAGTCAAATAGTATTCCCCATTGGAAGAAGGTTTTAGAGCAGACAATTCATCCCATAACCACGATGACTGAAAGCAATAAACGCCAACATTAAGCTCATTTATAGAAAGCTGCTCGGCCGTTGCATCTGATTTTTCTACTATCGCTTGTACTTCACCGAACTCCGATCTAACTACCCTGCCAAATCCACGATCATCATTCGATATAGCAGTAACAATAGAAACAGGACCCTCATTCTGAGACTGGACATTTATTACAGATTCCAGTATATCTTTAGTAAGTAAAGGCATATCAGCAGCCCATACTAAAATCATGTCCGCCCTTTCACGAAGCAAGTCTCCTGTCTGATGCAAAGCATGACCCGTACCTAACTGAGCCTCTTGAAGAACCACTTTCGCGCGATCACCAATACATTCTTGTACTTTCTCAGACTCAAATCCTACGACTACAATTGGCGTCATATTACAAATACCCACGCCTAAATCCAAGGCATATTCCATCAGTGGTCGACCTGCCAAAGTATGCAAAACTTTAGGAACATTAGAACACATTCGAGTACCTTGACCCGCAGCTAATATCACAGATGCAGTTTTTATAGACATATTTGATAGCACATCGAACATGAAATTCCGCAGCATAACAGCCTACTAGAAACAATAAATTCTGGATAATCTCTATAACTACTTGGGGGATCGTCGTTCACAATTAGTGGGTTTGGAATAAAGTTTAGGCTGGGCCGCCTGGATTCGAACCAGGATCTACGGTTCCAAAGACCGCTGTGCTACCATTGCACCACGGCCCAAAGGCTAACAGCTAACATTATGATATTGTATCATAGCACTAACAACATAGTGTATTACACTAGCATCCTGATGGTCATATACCAATAAATTAATGTATCTTGACAATGACATTAGTCTAGCTTCTTCGAAGCCGGTTAAGCTCCTCCCAAAGAGACCTTTCCTTATCGGATAATTGAGTTGGTATTTGAAGCTGTAAACGTACATACAAATCACCGAATTTACGAGGATTTCTTAGATTAGGCATACCTTTCCCTTTCAAACGAATGGTTTGACCACCTTGACTGCCTGCGGGAACTGACAGGGACAAATTTCCATCTAAAGTCGGCACAACAACTTCTCCGCCCATTACTGCAACAAACAAATCAACAGGAAGCCTCAAATACAAATCATCATTCTTTCTCTCAAACCGTTTGTCAGGCCGTACGCGCACTCTTAGGTATAAGTCGCCTTTATAACCATCTTGCCTATGAGGACCTTGACCTGATATACGCACACGAGTTCCAGTTTTGGCACCTGGAGGTATCTTAACATCAATTGATCGGTTACCTTTCGACAACCTGCGAACAGCACCTGTAGATGCTTCTGCCAACGTTATTGTTACTTCACGAACTATATCTTTAGGGGTATTCATACCCATCCCTGAAACATTAGCCTGTGAACCGGTTGCTCCAAAAATGGTATTAAAAAAATCAGAGAAGCCACCTTGAGGCACACCTTGACCAAACAAATCTCCATAATTGAATGAACCTTGTCTTGGTTGTCCCTGAGACGCCCAATTTGACCAATCAAATCCCCCAGGCCGCCCGCCTCGAGATTGATGATGATACCAACTAGCACCAAGACGATCATATTTTGAGCGCTTTTCAGGATTACCTAGTACATCATAAGCTTCATTAATAATCTTTAGCTTCTGTTCAGCAGATTTATCATCAGGTCGAAGGTCTGGATGATATTTGCGTGCCAACCGCCGATAAGCTTTCTTAATATCCTTATTGCTTGCAGACCGAGAAACACCCAAGGTCTTATAGTAATCTTGATATTCCACTTTAGTTATTCACCATATATATCTGTAATCACCAAGTATCCACTACATTGTCAACCAATTTCATTTGAATTACATATGAATATCAATTTAATTACTCATATAATCAGTAAATTTTGAGCTTTCATACTGGCAAATCGATTTGCATCCATCTTAAAGTTCGTGTAGATTCAAAGAAGTGTTGATGAAAAAATTTGTTAGCCTCACCATCAGGATGTTCAATCCAAACATGACTACTTGAATTACCCAACCTATTAAGTGCATATTTTAGCAATTCATGTTCTAAATCAGAACGCCATTGCGGAGATATAACCCACCTAATCTGGTCCGCAACACCTGGTCCAGACAGTATATAGATCCATCCTATTAATTCTCCAAAACGTAAGATAAGCCACCGTTCTTCTTGATTGCCAGTCATCAAATGGCCAATATCTCTAAATATTGAGGGTCGCAAATGTTCTATCTGTAATGGTGCAGTCCATGTAAGTCCTTCAGGACTATATTTGTTTAGAAGCGAATATTCCAACGGCCAATCATTACGCAAAGCTTGTCGTATTCTAATTGGAGCCTGGAAAGGACTGCAATCTGTTAAGTGTTTACCTTTGCGATGCCAAATTGTACGAACAGTCAGAGTCTCAAATCCAATTTTTGTATAAAGGTTAGCAGCATCATTATTTTCAATATCTACCTGCAATATAACACGTGTAGCACCCCTGCTAGCGACAGACTCCAGCGCTGCTTGAACTAATTGTTTAGCAATACCTTGCCTGCGATAATCCGGATGCACAGCCACATTGGCAATCAGCCAAGTATCCATTGCACTATTAATTGGTTGTGCACCAATATTACCAACTACAAGACCTGAACTTACGTAGACAAATCCATATTGCCATGAAGGATTACCTATTGGAAACAAAGACATCAACCAAAGAAAAGGACCAGCTCTACTCATAGTGCGCATTTCACGTATAGCAGCACGGCCACTTGCATCTAATACGTCTCCAAAGCACAACTCGATTAATTTAGCTATTTCGGGTAAATCATGTTGCACATTTACCGACCGCAATCCATCTTGCATAATAAAATTTAACCCTATGACCATTATACTGGTTTTGACAGCAGACCAATTATTTTGGATGCTACAGTACTTGCAGATCTTGTAATAAGCGACTTGTCTATCACTTCGGACACACTATCGAAACCTGCTGTATTCTTCCCATGCAATAGTCTCAATCTAGCAAGCATGTCTTCCGGATATGGGGTCCACCATCCTAAATTATTTTCCACAACATAATTTACATTACCATCTTCCTGACCAGGAATAGCTCCACATAACAATAGTGGTCTGCCACAGTTTAGAACCTCCATTACAGTAGACGGACCAGCCTTTGTAATGACAGCATCTGCACCTCTAATAAGTACGGACATATTGTCCACAAATCCATATAAATGAGTATTAACAGGCCAATCCAAAGTTTTGAGTTCTGCCAATATATGTGCATTTCTGCCGCATACTATTACCAATTGTAAAGACATATTGCTCATTCGCAGCGCGTTAGCGATATCCCATAAAGGTTCCATGCCATCTGCACCAGTCATTAAAAGTACTGTAAAAGTGCTGGTGTCCCAACCTAACTTCTCACGCGCCAATTTCTTGTTCAATGTCCTACTGAAAGACTCAGATACTGGAAGTCCTACTACTTGCACTAATTCAGGTGCAATCCCACATTCTAAAGCTTTAACCCTTGCTGCTTCAGTTGGAACAAGAGTCAAATCTGCTCGTTTATCAAACCACCAAGCATGCGCTGTTACTAAATCTGTAACTACAGTGACAAATGGTGGGCGATTCACATCAAGACCATCCAATATTGAGCTTACTAACATCGGATGTGTACTAACCAACAAGTCACATTGGTGCTGTTCCACAAATCTATGAACTGACAAACGTAAAAACGGTCGGGATAGAAGATTTAACATCTGTGCTCGCACTGGGCCATCAGTAAGCAAATAACCATACCGCCATAAGACAACAAAGCGTGTAATTATAGTAGGATACCAATCCGGTAGACGATTAAGAGGATAAGGTGAGTAGTCCAATAAGCCATCAACCAATTCCACGCTTATTTCAGGTTTCTCAGTTACAAGTGCCGATTCGACCGCAGTAGCTACCGAACGATGGCCACCACCTGTATCCGACATGAGAATGGTAACCTTCATAATATACGTCTCAAATTCATCATTCTATACGTTTGATTTGTTTAGCCAATGCACGGCGCGATAACAACACCCTGCGCTGACAAGTGAGACATCGCAATCCAATGTCTGCGCCTAATCGCACAATCTGCCACCTGTAACCACCACAAGGGTGCGGTTTGCGTAGATGCACATTTTGGTCAAGTTTTAATTCTATGTCCGGTTTCATGATCAGGTACAAGTCGATTATAACAAGCAATGCCTGATATAATTCCGACACAGAGTACAAAACTGATGATATTTCTTGATATTCCCATCGACACGAAGATATATCTTTTTATATCTATTGTTGCGGCTATTAGTGTACACGAATTTGCTCATGCACTAGCAGCTGATTTGTTGGGCGACCCTACTCCACGATCTCAGGATAGACTTACACTTAATCCACTTAAGCATCTAGATCAAACTGGCACAATCTTATTAATAGTTGCCGGCCTTGGATGGGGAAAACCTGTATATTGTGACCCTCGAAAATTTAGAGGGGATCCGCGTACTGGATTAGCCATAGTATCCGCAGCCGGACCAGCATCAAATTTGCTATTAGCTTATATTGCTTCGCTAATTCTGCGCCTAGACCCAGGACAAGATCTTTTTGGTTTATTTATCTGGATTAACATAAGGCTAATGTTGTTTAATCTAATACCTCTAGCACCTCTGGATGGCTACAAAATAGCTGTAAGATTATTACCTTACAATCTAGCTTCAAGTTATTCGCACTTTGCAGGCCAACCTTATGTTCTTCTACTGCTGTTTGCATGGGAGTACGTGGGTACGTTTAGCTTAATTAATTTATATATGGCACCAATTACCTCTTATATCATGCGGTTGCTCATGTAATAAAGTTATGCAAAAGACACCAAAAAATGTCTATGTGTATATTCTCCGCTGCAGCGATGATAGTCTTTACACAGGATGGACCACTAATTTAGAACGACGTTTATCAGAACATAACGCTGGACGCGGTGGAAGATACACTCGTATGCACAGACCAGTAGAAATGGTTTTTGCAGAAGAACATCCTACCAGATCAGCAGCTATGCAGCGCGAAGCTGCTATCAAACGCTGGAAACGGTCTCGAAAATTAGCTTTAATTGAAAGTCATCAAAAGATTTTGTATTGACAATTGCTAGGTATTAAAGTATAAAAAGAATCACAATTTACAATAAAAGACACTGAAGAGAAATAGTAAGTGCTATACAAATGGTACAGAGAGCGGGTGATCGCTGAAAAACCCGACCAGATGTAAGCGCTGAATGGGTCTCTGAGTCGCTGGGTCAACGGATGTGCATGGCCTCTCCGCCACGCCGGTACATTACACCGTAACATCCTAATAGCCTTAGCCGGAATCGCCACCGTTATCTAGGCTGAGGGTATCGTCAAGTTGGAGTCTCCAACTCTCTAACAAGATCGTACCTGCAAATAAGTGAGGCTGGCTAGTAAACCCCCGTTGTCTGATAGTGGGGGTTTTTATGTTAATTTGAGTAAAACAAATGAATAGGGAGTCTATTATCAATAGACACTATAATTCGTACCATATTTACAGGGATTGACTATATATCTTATAAAACCTGGTTGTCAATATGCTAAAACCGATAACACGCGAAATAATTGCTGATTTGGAAACTCCAGTTTCAACTTATCTTAAGTTGTCTGGCAATGGTCCGACATTCTTGTTAGAAAGTGTAACTGGTGGAGAAAACGTAGCCCGTTATTCCTTCATCGGATTGCAACCTAGTACTGCATTTGTAATTCGCGATCGGACTACTGCTGTTCACTCGGGCCCAGACCTAGAATTAGCGGCTACCCATACAGGTGATCCTTTCTCTATATTACGAAATGCACTTGCGCCATACAGTAAAGAAACACCTCCTGGTTTGCCGCGTTTAGTAGGTGGTTTAGTTGGATATTTAAGCTATGATGCAGTTCGATACTTCGAACCAAATGTTGATTTACCTCTACACGAATTACCCGACGGCATTTTTCTGCTTTGTGACACGTTGTTGGCATTTGACCATACTCGTGGTCGACTATTGGCGATTACATATGCTGAGGAAAACTCTGCCTCTGAAAAAGAGGTAGCCAATGAACGTCTCAACGCTATCGAACACAAACTGACCATGCCTTTGCCTAAAACTTCAGATATATTTGAGTCCGAATCAGCCAGCCAGCAGTCTCACACAAAAACAAGTTTCCAGGATATGGTCCTCAAAGCCAAAGAGCATATAATGGCTGGTGATATCTTGCAGGTAGTTTTATCTCAGAAATTTACCAACAAAACCAGGGCACATCCTTTCTCGATTTATCGCACGTTAAGACGTATAAATCCTTCGCCATACATGTTCTTTTTTGATTTTGGTGATCTAAACGAGAAACCGTTTCAGCTAATTGGTGCCTCACCCGAGGTTCATGTGCGAATGGAAAATGACCGCGCTATTCTGAGACCAATAGCAGGAACACGTCCTCGGGGAAGTACTGAGCAGAAAGACATTGCTTTAGCAACTGAGTTACTAGAAGACGAAAAAGAACGAGCAGAACACGTGATGTTAATAGACCTAGCTAGAAATGACTTGGGTCGAGTGTGTAATTATGGTTCAGTTGAATTGACTGACATGATGCAGGTAGAACGTTACAGCCACGTAATGCATATAGTTAGCCAAGTTGAGGGTGATCTACGTGCTGAGATGGATGCATTTGATCTCCTGGCTGCTACATTTCCAGCGGGCACAGTTAGTGGAGCACCGAAAGTGAGAGCTATGCAGATCATAGCCGAGCTAGAGCAAAATCCGCGTGGTCCATATGCTGGCATAGTAGGTTATGTCGGTTTCGATGGTTCCATGGATACATGCATAGCACTACGAACACTCTATGTCCAAGATCAATGGGTAACTGCCCAAGCCGGTGCTGGTATAGTTGCAGACTCTAATCCAGACAATGAATACAAAGAAACATTAGACAAAGTTAAAGCCATTTCACTTGCAGTGGAACAAGCAGAGGATAGACACCGCACATGATAGTGGTCATCGATAATTATGATAGTTTCACATATAACTTAGTACAGTACCTAGGTGAAATGGGTGCAGAGTTACAGGTTTATCGTAACGACAGCATAACTGTAAATAAATTGGACAAATTGGCACCTACACACTTACTTATTTCACCTGGCCCTGGAGATCCCAGTGATAGCGGTGTATCTACCAACGCTATTATAGAACTGGGTAAAACCATACCAACTCTAGGAGTATGTTTGGGTCACCAAGCAATTGGAGTAGCTTTTGATGGAACAATAGAGCGAGCACCGTCGTTGATGCATGGTAAAACCTCAGTTGTACACCATAGTGGTACTGACCTTTTTCTAAATTTGCCTAATCCATTTAATGCCACAAGATATCATTCACTGATAGTTAGCGAGCCATTACCTGATTGTCTTGAGGATCAAGCACGAACAAGCGACGGCGTGTTAATGGGAATGAGACACCGCGAATATCCAATCTACGGAGTACAATTCCATCCAGAAAGCATACTAACCGAAGGTGGGAAAACACTATTACATAATTTCCTTTCGTTAAGCTCATAAAAAGAGATGTCTACAGGAGACGACCATGATTGTCAGCGCATTACCAAAACTAATCAACCGTATAAACCTATCTCAATCGGAAGCAGAAAGTGTTATGAACCAAATTATGTCAGGCGATGCAACACCGGCACAAATTGGGGCCTATCTCATAGCCCTCCGCATGAAAGGTGAAACAGTTGATGAAATCACAGGTAGTGCCCGAGCTATGCGCACCCATTCATTAAAAGTAACTCTTCCTGAAAATAATGAGGATATTCTCGATATTGTTGGTACCGGAGGAGACGGATCGAATAGCTTCAACATTTCTACTGCAGCAGCATTTGTAATAGCCGCTACAGGACGTAAGGTAGCAAAACATGGTAACCGAGCAGCTAGCAGCAAATGTGGGAGTGCTGATGTGCTTGAAGCAGCTGGTGTAGCCCTTGAGTTAGGACCCGAGCACGTAGCAAAATGTATTGAGAAGGTTGGTATAGGATTCATGTTTGCCCCTATATACCACCCAGCCATGAAGCATGCTATAGTGCCCCGTCAAGAACTGAAACAACGTACTATATTCAACATACTGGGACCTCTCACCAACCCTGCAGGGGCCACCCATCAGTTAACTGGAGTATATGATGCTGAGTTGACAGAACCTATAGCACACGTTCTCGGTGAATTAGGATGTAAATCAGCTATGGTAATACATAGTCATGACGGCCTAGATGAATTAACTACTATTGGTCCAAATCGCATAAGTCACCTAAAACCAGATGGAACTGTACATACATTTGAGTTAGAAGCAAAGGATTTGGGCATAGACAGCAAACAACCAGAATCTATGACCGGTGGCTCTATAGATAAAAATCTAGAAATGCTTCGAAACATCCTAGAAGGAAAAACTGAAGGATCACAAACAGATACAGTACTGATAAATGCAGCTGCTGCAATGGCAACAGAGGATGGGGACATAGCAACAAAACTTACTGAAGCGCGTACTACACTTAGTAGCGGAGCAGCACTAAGAACTCTAAATAACCTCGTACAAGTTAGCCAAGAACTGGCATCACAAAAGTGACTATTCTGACAGATATTCTTGCCCGTAAGCAAGAGGAAGTAGAACAAGAACGTAAATCCGCACCTTTGCAAGAACTGGAGACATTAGCAACAACTATGTCTCCTGCTCCTGACTTTATTGCTGCTATAACCGACAAAACAAAACATACTCCGAGACTTATTGCTGAAATCAAACAACGCTCGCCTAGCAAAGGGTTACTTTGTGAAGATTTTGATCCAATTACACTAGCAAAAACCTATGCTACTAATGGAGCATCCGCCATTTCAGTCTTGACTGATGAATATTTCTTTGGAGGCTCTATAAATCATCTTCAATCAATATCGAAATTGGATGCGGGCTTGCCATTGCTTCGAAAAGATTTCATATTCGATCGTTACCAACTTCTACAAGCTCGTATTGCAGGAGCTAGTGCAGCGCTGTTAATAGTTGCAATGTTAGAAGCGACAGTTCTACGTGAATTAATCACTGCAGCAGCAGAACTAGGACTAAGTGCATTAGTAGAAGTCCATAACCTAAGAGAGTTAGAAATTGCATTATCCACTGACACACAAATCATAGGGATTAACAACAGAAATCTTCACACATTTGATACATCACTCGATGTGACAACTACACTCCGCTCCCATATACCGCCTGAAATATGCATAATAGCTGAGAGTGGAATACACACCATTGCTGATGTAAGCAGACTGACAGAATTACAAATTGATGCCATGCTTATAGGAGAAGGACTTGTTACAGCTCCAGATATTGCTTCCAAAGTTCGTGAGCTCACACAAGGTTAGGTAACATCAACAGAACTATGAAAATAAAGATATGTGGAATCACTAAAATAGAGGATGCTATTTTAGCAGTTTCGCTCGGTGCTACACACATAGGACTAAATTTTTTTCCTGCCAGTCCACGCTACATAGACAAACAAAAGGCATTGTCTATAACAAACATGCTAAGTAAACTTGAAAACCCACCAATTGTCGTAGGAGTATTCGTAAATGAATCGGAACTTACAATACGACAAGTTATGAAACAAGTTAATCTCCAGCTAGCACAATTACATGGTGACGAGTCACCTGATCTCATTAATCAACTAGAGCCTGTTGCATTCAAGGCATATCGACTCGGCAAGACAACATTGCCAAACAATCTGCCAAGTTTATGTCTTGTAGATGCATATGTGAAAGGTCAGTATGGTGGGGCTGGTCAAACTGCTGACTGGGCAAAAGCAGCTTCAATTGCTAGAGACACACATATTTTCTTGGCAGGAGGATTAACACCGGAAAATGTCATACCCGCTATCAGACAAGTACAACCATGGGGTGTAGATGTAGCTTCAGGCATAGAAGTAGAACCAGGCATTAAAGATCCACAGCTTATGCGTAAATTCATATCAAATGCACTCTCCATTAATAAAAACAGTGATTAGTATGATTGAACCTGTATAATGAGAATAATATAAATGAGAATAATATAATATGGAAACAAAATCTCCACTACCTAAAAAGTTTGGTCAATACGGTGGGCAGTTTGTACCAGAAGTACTTATGCCTGCTCTTGAAGAACTAGAAAAAGCCTATATCAGTGCCCAACAAGATCAGGCTTTCCAAAGTAAATTATATGATTTACTTGATACGTATGTCGGTCGACCAACACCGCTCACTTTTGCCCAACGCCTTAGCACACACTGTGGAGGCGCAAAAATATATTTGAAGCGTGAGGATTTAGCTCATTCGGGTGCTCACAAAATAAACAATGCACTTGGGCAAGCATTGTTGGCAAAACGCATGGGTAAATCTAGGATTATCGCCGAAACAGGAGCAGGACAGCATGGTGTCGCAACAGCAACTGCATGTGCATTACTAGGATTGAAATGTGTAGTATATATGGGCACTGTAGATATGGATCGGCAAGCCCCGAACGTAGCCCGTATGAGATTGCTTGGAACAGAAGTTAGAGCTGTAGATGGAGGGTCTCAGACGTTAAAAGATGCAATTAATGAAGCTATACGAGACTGGGTAACCAATGTGGACGACACATATTATCTGCTAGGTTCAGCACTGGGACCGCACCCATACCCCACGATGGTGCGCGATTTTCAGTCAATTATCGGCCAAGAAACACGAGGTCAAATTATAGATGCGGAAAACATGCTACCAGATGTAATTATCGCATGCGTTGGTGGCGGATCAAATGCTATTGGCATTTTTCATGAATTTATTAATGAAAAGAACGTATCACTTATCGGTGTAGAGGCGGGAGGTCTGGATATTTCAGGAGGGAAACATGCAGCTCGATTTGCAGACACGTCAATTGGAAGACCAGGTGTATTACATGGATGCTACACTTATGTACTGCAAGATGAAGATGGTCAAATAGCACTTACACACAGTGTAAGCGCAGGTCTGGACTATGCAGCAATTGGCCCCGAACACACTTATTTGCGCGAACAGAAAAGAGCAACATATACACATGCTTCTGATGCAGAAGCACTCCATGCTTTTCAATTATTATGTGAGCTGGAGGGAATAATCCCTGCACTAGAATCATCACATGCAATAGCAGAAGCAATCAAGCTAGCTCCTAACATGAGCCCAGAAACGACTATAGTAGTCAATTTATCAGGTCGTGGAGACAAAGATCTAGACACTGTATTAGATGAAATAGATCTAAAAAAATAATGACAATACCAAAAGAAGAAGTTACAAAAGCTTTCAACAATAAGCATACAGCCTTTATGCCTTATTTTACTTTAGGGTATCCTGACTATCAGACTTCACTTGACATAATACAATCCTGCGCTGAAGCTGGTGCAGATTTAATGGAACTAGGTATGCCTTTCTCAGACCCATTAGCTGACGGTCCGACCATTCAAAATAGCACCCAGGTTGCTCTGAAAAATGGGGTTGATATAGAGCAATGTCTACAAGCTGTTGGTGACCTACGTAATCGTGGAATTACTATACCACTTATGTTGATGGGTTATTACAACCCTATCCTAAACTATGGTGAGCAACGATTTGTAGAGAAAGCTGAAGCATCTGGAGCAAATGGCTTCATAATTCCTGATTTACCACCTGAGGAGGGTGCTTCATTTGAATGCCATTGTATAAACAACAAATTAGCACTCTCATATCTACTAGCACCAACTAGTACAGAAGAACGAATAAAATTAGTGGCAGAAAAGGCAAGTGGATTTGTTTATTTAGTTTCTCTAACAGGGGTTACCGGTGCCCGAATCGACCTACCAAATTATTTGCAAGACTTTGTTGGACTAGTACGTCGTCATGTGACAGACCCATTAGCTATTGGTTTCGGAATCAGCACTCCTGACCAAGCACAAGCAGTGGGCAAATTAGTAGAAGGGGTAATTGTAGGCAGCAAACTGATAAACATCGCAGGTGATTCTACTAATCCTGCTGAAGCATGTGGTCAATTTGTTGCTGATATGGTTTCAGCACTTAAGCAAGATAGTTGATGTCTATTAATCTAATATTGTCATAGATTTCGACAAAGAACCAATCCTCAAAAATATTAGTTTCCGGCCAAATCTGCGTCAATCTCTGTAGTCAATTCCCGAAACACATCAGTTCCAATTATGCCATCATGACGCAAAGTACGTAGAGTTGCTCGTTTGACTTGCATAATCTCCTTGCGCGCAATTTCTAATTCATCATCACGAATATCAGGTAATACAGTAAGAGCCTCCTCCACTTCACCAGAAAACTGGGAAATCTCTGCTTGAACCTCAGGTAGCACCACATCATAGTTTTCTTTAGTCAGTAAACCTTGCTTATACTGAGATTGCAGAAACTGATTAGCTGCTTTAGCCGTAGCTAATTTAGCACGTCTTCTTTCATACTCCATAAGATTTGTTCGGCTACTCAACAGACCCAATCTCCTAAGTAATGCAGGAAGAGTTGTAGCTTGTACACCAAGTGTAAAAAGCACCACGCCAAATGTCATAACTAACACCTCATCATGTCCAACCAGATTCGACGGTAAGGTCAATGCCAATGCTAAAGCAATGCCTCCGCGCAGTCCACCCCAAACTAGCACTGCCTGCCAAGAGAATGGGGTCCGGTTGGGAGCAAATCTGTTAACTAGTGGGCTAAAACCAAACACTGTGATCATACGAGCAAGCAAAGTGACGAGGATCGCAGCTCCAATCAGTAAAACACTATCAGACAACCTGTCCAAATCAACTTGCAAACCTATCAATAGAAATACAAATGTGTTTGCTAGGAAAGCCACAAATTCCCATATGTGTATTAAGACATTTCGAGTAGTATGACTCATTCCATAGCGTCGCCCACTATTACCAATTAACAAACCAGATGCTAATACAGCTAATACTCCACTGGCATGCACCTGCTCCGCTAACAAATAGGAACCATATGCGAGCACAGCACTCAGTACAGTTTCCACAAGATAATCATCAATTTGCCTGATCAAGTGATAAGCAACATAACCTAGAGCAAATCCTACAAACAACCCTACTCCTGATACACGCGCAAACTCTATAGCCCCATCAGAAAAACTGAAGCTTACAGGATCTAAAGCAAACTCTAATAACAAGGTGAAAACCACTATTGCAGTTGCATCATTAAGAAGACTCTCTCCTTCCGTAAGCAAACCAAGACGCTTTGGTAATCCTAATTCTCTGAAAATAGCAGTTACCGCAACGGGATCTGTAGCGGCAATAAGTGCACCAAACACTAGCATAGTAGGAAATGGCAAACCAGTTATTGTGGCAAGCAACCATCCCACAAGTAATGTTGTTACCAAGACACCTGGAATTGCAAATACAAGCATAGATGACAGATTGTCCCTAAATTCAGAAAACTCGATATGTAAGGCTGCTTCAAATATCAAAGGGGGTAACAATATCAGTAGGATTAATTCTCTTGCTAATGCTGGAGTTAACTCTGGTTTATGAGGCATCAACATTGTAATCAAAACGCCAACAACAACCAGGCCTACCGTATAAGGAAATCGCACAAGTTTTGTGAACCATGAAACTAA
>DDZT01000125.1 GCA_002346435.1 Anaerolineales bacterium UBA3001 | reverse complement strand
CATTCGAACGTATATGATCTACACTGGCTGTTGAAACTAAGGTTGTAGCAACCTCAGCATGAGAAACAGAAAACTGAAGTGCTAGTTTAGCGATGTCAGTTCCATGCAGATAACAGTAGTCAGATGCCTTGCGACAGGCAGCTTGAATTGCCTTACTTGCTGGATGCCAGCTTGGAGCACCACGTTTGGTTAACAAACCCATGCTAAGTGGCGATGCATTTATCAAACCTACACCTAGCGACTGCATTGTAGGTGCAATATCCAGCAGAGAAGTGTCCTGCAAAGTGAGTCGACAATACGACAGAATTGAATCGACATGAGCATACCGAGTCACATGATCAAAAACAGTAAGCGGATAGCCTGTTACTCCAATATATCTGACCAGACCCTGTGATTTAGCCTCGTTCAATGCGGGAATAGTCTCATTGACCACTTGGGTAAGATTTCCAAATTCTATATCATGGCACTGTATCAGATCAATATGACCTAGTTTGAGACGATGAAGACTTTCTCTGATGCTATCCAATACCCTGGTTGCAGAAAAATCAAAAACAGTCTCACCATATCTTCCCACCTTAGTTGCTAATATATATGTATCGCGATCTATACCTTCAAGGGCCTTTCCAAGTACAGTTTCTGCAACAGTATTACCATAATAAGGCGAAACATCGATGAAATTGATACCTAAATCCAATGCAGTATGTACAGCACCAATTGCGTCATCTTCATCCACTGGCCTAAATACAGAGCCTAAAGACGATGCTCCAAAGCTCAATTTGCTTATACGCAAATCAGTCTCGCCCAATATGTTATATTCCATTATGTACCACTATATCCCTTTTGTACCACTATATCCCTTTTTGCTGAATACCGTCATATTCTATAAACAGCTTCAGCATTCCTTCTGAAAATACAGTCTAACTCTGATTGATCCAAATGAGAGAGACAATCCAATAGTACTTCATACCACTGTTGATAGGTAATAGCCAGCGTTGATACAGGCCAATCACCACCAAACATCACCCGTTGCGTGCCAAAACATTCTAAAGCATGCTCAATATAGGGCACAAAATCACTAGTTCTCCACGCGTCCATGTCTGCCTCTGTTGCCAGGCCCGAAAGCTTACAATATACATTTGCGCATTCCGACAAATTAGCAATATTGTCCTTCCATGGCTGGAACTTTTGACTTTTTATGTCAGGTTTTCCCAAATGATCTAGGATGAAATTCACTCCAGGACATCGGGACACAAGCTCTACCATATCAGCCAGTTGCGTATGATGGACACAAATATCGAAAGTAAATCCAAATCGCTCTAGGTTTTGCACACCTTCTATGAATGCTGTTTGAGTTCCAAAACCTAGAACCTCTGACTGTAAAATACGTCTTATCCCGCACACAAGTTCCATACGAGATAGACTCTCTAAAGTCGAGTTCAACAACAATTCATTCTCTACCGGCGCGTGTGCAATAATGCCCGCAATCCTTTTTTCTGCGACGGACAACTCTGTTACCCACTCCACTTCATTTAACCCCTGAGATGGTAGACAGTCTGCTTGTACAAACAATAATTTGTGGATTTTACAACCACTAGCAGCTTCAAAAAAATCAGATGGCAAGTAAGTACGCCTAATAGCAGATTCCTGCAAAAGCCATTTATATTCTAACAGCTCTAAGTCCCAAAAATGAACATGGGAGTCCACTGTTTTTAGGTTAGTTTCATTACGAAAGGTTGTCATTATCCCAATAACCAGCAAGGTTTTCAATTATATCTGGTCGTTTACTAGCAATATTATCATCTTCATACGGATCAGTATTCAAATCGAACAGCAAGTCTTCACTGCCTTTATCTTGGACGAGTTTATGTCTACCATCAAATACAAGTTTCCAATCTGCTAGTTCGCTAATTAGATAATCTCTATGTTGACTATATCTGCCATCAAGCAATGATCTCAATGAAAGCGAATCCATATTAGCGAGTTCTGAACAATCCGCAAAATCCAGGAAAGTTGCGGTAAGATCTTGTAAACTCACCAACGCATCACTTCGCAAGCCACCCTGGATACTATATGGATCTCTAATCATTAAGGGTATCCTTACTGACGGATTACGCCAAGTGCTTTTGCCCCATTTCCCATGATCTCCTAGCATCTCTCCATGATCACTGGTATATACGATTACTGTATTATTATATTCTCCTCTTTGTTTTAGCTTCTCGATGAAACCACCAATCAAACTATCAATATTCTCAATCATAGCTGCATAATTGCGCCGGGCTCTTTCCGCATACTCTTTGTCTGAATTGTTTGGATTATATGGTTGTGGCAATACCATATTTTTGCTCTTTGATAGCATCGATTCTGTAATATCCAGAGGATCATGTGGGCCAACAAAATTGACTACCATATGCCACGGCTTATTGTTAGGTATACTGTCAAGCAAGTCCAGTCCTCGATCGGCTATCCAATTGTCACAGTAAGCATAGTCTGACAGCGCAGTCGTATAAGCATTTGAATGTGTATGGTGGAACTCATGCTCCTTGAGATAAATATCTAAGCAGCCTTGATTTTGGAGGAAAGACAGGTAAGGACCCATAGCCTTACCGTGAAATTTGTAGCTATTCACACCATCAATTTTACCTTCGCAATCTATGCCTGCGGAAAATCCCCATTCAGTAATTAACCGCGAACCATCTACCTCCCAAAATAAATTGCTTGGCGATATGTCTTTGTGAAGATCAAACTTGCCCACTCCTGCTGTGAAATAACCATTATTACGCAATACTTGGTAATAAGTGGGAACCTCTAGAGGATAGTTAACACTGTTACTCTTCACACCACAGCTATGATAATTTCTACCAGAAGCAAGACAGGCACGAGCCGGACCACATAAAGGGGATGGTGTATATGCATTATTGAAAATCACACCTTCGCTTGACAAGCTATCGATATGAGGAGTGTCAACTGGACCCGACACACAACCAAGCCAGTCAGCACGATGCTGGTCAGGTAATAAAAGTAGAATATTTGGTCGGTTACTTGTCACTATAAACCTATCAATTTGTTCAAGTAATACTTGCCAAAAATCCAGCCTAACGCAAGTATATCTATCATCGAGATATGCGCCATTCCACAAGATTAATGCTTAGGAATTCAAAATAATTACTCACTGGTTTGATCTATCATCATGGGATCAGAAACATGCGCCTGCCAGTCCCGCAAAGCTAACTGCATAGATGATAAATTATGATGTGTCTTTTCACTCCGCAAAAGATTCTCAAGCTCAAGCGGATCAAATAATAAATCGAACATTTGTCTCCTAACATTACCGTCCAAATAGTATTCAATTAGCTTATAACGTTTGTTCCGAACACTACGATGCTTGTTTTTGTAGGCTGAACAAATCATAGTGCGATGGGGTTCCCCCTTAAGAATGGTTCCCCAAAACGACTGACCCTCAACAGACCCAGGCACAGTTATTCCAAGCATATCAAAAAGTGTTGGGGCTAAATCATAAAGATAACAAAATGCTTCCAGCTTGACATTGGCAGGTATTTGTGGTCCTCTGATAATAAAGGGAACTTTGATACTATGCTCATAAAGGTTCTGTTTGCCCAACAATCCGTGTTGACCTAACGCTAGGCCATGATCGGCTGTGTAAATCACTACAGTGTTTTCTGACAGACCGCTTTCGTCAAGAGTCTGAAGTATAGCGCCAATTGAACTATCCAAATGTGAAACCATTCCATAATAGTCTGCAATGTGCTTCCTGATGGCATCTTCTGTTCTCGGCAGTTTATCTAGCAATTCATCTCGTACATACATTTCGCCGTTATCAAATGGGTGTTGAGAAAGATAATTTCCAGGCAGCTCAATATCATTGGGATTGTAAGTAAATCTCTGCGGTGGAGTGCGAGGATCGTGCGGAGCAGTGAACGCTACGTACAGACAGAATGGATCAGTACCAGAATAGTCGCGCAGAAAATCAGTAGTGGCTTGTGTGAAAAGATCAGTAGAGAACTCTTGTGTAACACGTGCATTATCAGCAGAAAATTCTCCAGTAGGGTCATAATTATGGACAGGTACAGAATAATGATCTGACATGCCGCCAAAAAATATCTCAGCCCCGTCGGAGAAACATTTGGAAAAAGAATTCCGTTCGTTATGCCATTTTCCAATACCATACGTGACATATCCCGACTCTCTCAGTATTTCTGGCCACAAAGACCATTCTCCGAGATCAGGCTCATCAATACTCCACAAGCTCCGGCCAGTAAGCATCATCCCGCGACTTGGCATACAAACTGCTCCCACAGTAGATCCCATGATATACATGTTTGTCAGAGCAGTACCTTTATTCACTAAACCATCTAGATTAGGTGTTTCCACTTGATAATCACCTAACGCATTAATCGCATTGTGCCGGTGATCATCGGCAATAATGAAAAGTATATTGGGCCTATGTGATTTGCTAATCATAGATTCATATTATATTGCACACTACGCCAAACTATGACCACAAAGTTATCAATTAATTTTGCTAACTTTGTGGTCATAGTTTACAATACACCAAGTCACAATGGTATATACAAACATCATGGCATAACCATGATCAGATTAGAAAGTGTAAGAAATGCGTGCTAGTTATTCTGGTTATTTGCGCATCAGTTTATAATAAGCAGCTAACTATAAAGCAATTAAGGAATAAGCTTTGAAAAACTACCTGATAAAAAGATTAGGCTATATGATCTTCCTGTTGTGGTTAACTACAGTTGTTACCTTTGTAATTGTTCAACTTCCTCCCGGAGATTATTCTTCCGCTCTAATATCCAGACTTGAAGCAGCTGGGCAGCATGTTGATGAAGAGAAGCGACAGGCGATTAAAAAAGAGTTTGGGCTAGATCTTCCCACGCATATGCGCTACGTAAAATGGGTAACACTTGCAGCAAAAGGTAATCTCGGATATTCCTTCGATTGGAAAAAACCTGTGACAGAGTTAATTGGACAAAGACTAACATTGACCGTAACCATTGCTCTATTAAGCACAATTGTCACCTATGCAATTGCGATTCCTATTGGTATCTATTCTGCTACGCATCAATATTCTATAGGTGACTATATATTTACCACCTGGGGATTTTTTGGGCTGGCAGTACCCAATTTTATGCTGGCACTGGCATTATTATATTTTGGGCTAAGGTATTTTGGAGTTAACCTAAGTGGTCTATATTCTCCGGAATTTATGGATGCACCATGGAGCATGGCAAAACTGCTTGATTTGGCCAAACATTTGCCAATACCGGTTTTTGTTGTTGCAACTGGAGGTTCTGCTGGTCTAATCCGCGTACTGCGTGCAACACTACTGGATGAATTGGAGAAACAGTATGTAATCACTGCACGAAGCAAAGGTCTCAGCAATACTAAAATGCTCTTCAAATACCCAGTTCGACTGTGCCTTAATCCTCTGGTCAGTAATTTGGCCTGGTTGTTTCCAAATTTGATATCAGGAGGAGCTATAACAGCTATAGTATTGGGTCTACCTACTGCAGGACCTATGATGCTGAGAGCTTTGCTAACCCAGGATACATTCCTGTCATGTTCTATCTTACTGTTTCTGACTATGTTAACACTTATAGGTACAACGGTTTCTGATATTCTACTTGTATTAGTTGACCCGAGGATACGTATGGAACGGAGCACATCTTAAACCAATTTATGAGCAAAATGATATTTGTCGACAAATTGCCCCCTTCGAAACCCCTAGTGAAGCAATATAGGCAAAAGGAATTCTAGGTTTGAAAAAATATCTTTTACAACGCTTAGGTTACTTAATCATATTGCTATGGGTTACTACAATAGTTACCTTCATAGTAATTGAGTTACCTCCTGGAGATTACGTATCCACACTTGTGAGCCGCCTAGAGGGAACCGGACACACGATTAGTGAGGAAACTCGTCAGCAGATCCAAAAAGAATTCGGTCTTGATAAACCTGCACACATAAGATACATAAAGTGGGTGGAACAAATTACGAATGGCAACCTTGGCTATTCCTTCGATTGGAAAAGACCAGTTAAAGAGCTAATTGGACAAAGATTGTCACTGACCATAACCATCGCTCTTTTAAGCACAATCGTCACCTATGCAATTGCAATTCCTATTGGTATCTATTCTGCTACTCATCAATACTCTTGGGGAGACTACATATTTACTACCTGGGGATTTATTGGACTCGCAATACCCAATTTCATGTTGGCACTTGTATTATTGTTCATTGGTCTAAGATATTTTGGAGTTAACCTCAGCGGACTTTATTCTAAAGAATTTATGGATGCACCATGGAGCGTCGCAAAACTGCTTGATTTAGCCAAACATTTACCTATACCAGTATTCGTTGTTGCCACGGGAGGTTCCGCTGGTCTCATTCGCGTGCTGCGGGCCACACTCCTAGATGAACTTGAAAAACAGTATGTTGTTACAGCACGAAGCAAAGGTCTATCCAGTTCAAAATTATTGTTCAAGTATCCAGTAAGAATTTGCCTGAATCCCTTAATCAGTAATCTTGCTTGGTTATTCCCACATCTGATATCAGGCGGAGCTATCACAGCCATAGTATTGGGTCTACCTACTGCAGGACCTATGATGCTAAGAGCACTTATCACGCAGGACACATATCTCGCAGGGTCAATCCTGCTCTTCCTGACCATATTGACCTTATTAGGCACTGTTATATCTGATGTGCTATTGGTTGTTGTAGATCCTAGAATACGTATGGAGCGCAGCAGCTCATAAGAGGACATACAACAAAATGTTATCTAAACTAACAAAAACAAAAGCGCCAACTAGTACCGAATTTTCTGATAGTTATTATGTGGCGTCCCAGTGGGAACTGGTACGTCGTAAATTTAAGCGTCACAAACTAGCACGTGTGGGAGTTGTTGTGCTTGCAATATTTTATGCGATAGCAATATTTGCAGGATTTTTATCACTTAATGATTTCCAGGCAAGAGACGTAGATCATGTTACCATGCCTCCACAGAACTTACATTTTTTCGATGAGCAAGGCAAATTCCACTTACGTCCATTCGTATGCGATTACAAATATATCCTAAATATGGACACATTGGAGAGAACATTTGAAGAGGATATTAGTAATTGTTACGATATTCAATTCATGGTACGTACCCATCCTTATAAATTTTGGGGGATCTTTGAAACGGACTTACATTTGATAGGAGTTGAATCACCAGGTTACTATTTCCCTTTCGGTACAGATGAATTCGGGCGAGATCTATTTTCAAGAAATATGTATGCTTCGCGAATTTCCCTTTCTATCGGGTTCGTAGGAGTATTACTTAGCTTTTTTCTGGGTAGTATTATCGGCGGTATTTCTGGATATTTTGGTGGAGCTATCGACATGATAATCCAAAGAATTATCGAGTTCATTATCTCTATCCCATCAATACCATTGTGGATAGCACTAGCAGCAGCATTACCACATGACTGGTCGTCTGTAGAAGTGTACTTTGGAATCACAATTGTCCTAGCAACGGTTGGATGGACCACTCTTGCACGTACTGTGCGAGGTAAGTTCTTGGAGTTACGCGAGGCCGATTTTGTGATGGCTGCCAAGATATCTAACATGAGCGACTTTCAAATCATTGTCAAGCATCTATTACCATCGTTCGCCAGCTACCTAATAGTTATACTCACACTATCCATTCCTGGGATGATTTTAGGAGAAACCGCATTAAGCTTCTTAGAAATTGGCATACGGCCTCCCGCTGTCAGCTGGGGAGTTCTCTTGCAAGATGCACAAAATATAAGGAGTCTAGCATTGCACCCATGGCTATTTATTCCAGCTATATATGTGATAGTTACAGTACTGGCGTTCAACTTTATAGGAGATGGGCTCCGTGATGCAGCAGATCCATACAAACAATAGGATAATGCAGAATAATGTCTAAAACACACAAAACAAATTTGCAAGGTTTTTTCAGTTATATTTTGATTATAGGCGTTCGATCATGAATACGTCTGCAGCCTACTATTCTGGTAGCAAGGAAATCGTAGTAAAGAATTATGTACCCAATCAACCAGACCCTCTTCAAATCCAAGTTAAACCAGCGTACAGTGGAATATGCGGTACTGATCTACACATATTCAATGGTGCTATGGACCAAAGAGTGGATCTTCCACACATAATGGGACATGAAACAGCAGGGACAATCAGTGCTTTAGGCACCAAAGTGGATGGGTTCGAGATTGGTCAACCCGTCACCATAA
>DDZT01000093.1 GCA_002346435.1 Anaerolineales bacterium UBA3001 | reverse complement strand
CGTTATACCTAAGCGCCGTGGGGGAGGCCATACATGGCACAACATTGTGACTGCATGTGCTCCATGTAATCTTAGGAAAGGGGCTAAATTGCCAGTGAGAGCGCGCATGAAGTTGATGAGGCAGCCTTTTGAACCTAAGCCAACTGCTTCTTACAGGTTTGCTGGTTATGTTGATTTACATGCCGAGTGGCATCCATTCATTGAGGGTTGGTGATCAACCGTTAATTGACTGTCCTGTAGATTTAGTCTTTATCGTTTCTACGAGGGAATATAATCCGCCTGAAACGCAACCATATGCACCCAATATCATTGGAGAATGGCATTCTAATGCTGCCTGAGTAAATTCTCTGAGTTTATCATTCTTAATTTCTCTAATCTGTAATAGATCAGAAGCATATCGGTCTGCATTTGTTGGCCAAACACCAATATGTGCCATATATACACGCGAATCTATAAAGCCCACATTAACCATTTCATCTAATTTATCAAATAGTACATTTGCGCCGAGTATGTCTATATAGTGTCCGAGCAGTGATTGTACAGTTCCACCTCCCCAACGACCGCTTGAAGTCATTCCTCGTTCCTCAGAAAATACACGTGTCCACACCTCTAAATTGGTTTGCATCATTTGCCATAGGTATGGGGACACCCTACCAATTAATGCAACGTGACTTCCAGGAGTATTTAGTTTATGTGCTGCTTCTTGCCAGCGAATAAGAGGTTCATGTGGAAGATATTTTGTTAGAAATGATCGCATATCTGCAGGAGTGTCTGGGTGCCATCTCATTGCCACTAAATCAGTTGGAGTATCTATATCTAATTGTGTGCCCGCCGATGGTGGTAAAGCTTCCACAGTGAATCCACCCTTATTTTGTAGTACCCAACCTAGCATGTTATCACGTGGAAGAAACTTTGTTAGCATAGGTAGTGCAGACCCATCTGTAATGCCTAACCAATCGCTGGAGTGAAAATTATTTGTTAAGGCATATTTACCTCGTGATTTCATGATTTTGTCTACAATTTCTTCAAGAACCTCGAGTTTTAGTAAAGGCATACTGCCTCCACCAATATATAGCACATGCTTTAAGTTGTGTTTGAGTGCTATTTCGCTAATTCGATTTCCAAAATGAAAAGGACGGTTGGCAGGATCTATTTCCCAATTTACATTCTCAGATACGTTCTTGAAATAAGCGTCCTCTCCCCATATAGCTTTTTCTTCTTTTGGAACCGCTACTATTATGTTTTTTACATTATCAATACGCGTGAGTTTTTTAACGGTGTGAATGGCAGATTTGCGACGAGCATTATGAACCAGTACTTCGCTTTTACTGGTACCACTTTTACCCAGCATGATCAGTGCTGTAATATTTTTGGACATATTTTAATCGCAACTATACGGTATTGTTTTGTGGATTATTTAAAAACGAATAAGTTGTCGTTCTTCGTATGATTCGGGATTGTTAGACATGAGACGACTTCATTTCGCAACTTTTAGCAAAAATTAGTTTTTTGTCCTGAAACAGTTATATATGTACAGAAAATCTATTTAATGTTATGAGCCATTGTTCAATGACTCCATAAGGTTCGTAAACATATCGCCGATTGCGGGACCAAGTAGTGCTAAAATGACAATTACTACAACTGCTACTAGTACTAGAATCAAAACGTATTCTACTAATCCCTGTCCATGTTCATCTGTGGATAGTGGCATATGTGAATATCTCCTTGCATTTCTTGTATTTTAGGTACAGATATACAGTATATATACAATTTAGTACCTATGCAAGCTAATTGTAATTGCTATCAATCTGACGCTGATATTTGGTCTAGCAATATACTCACGATTCTTTGAGAAGCTTTACCATCACCAAAAGGATTAACTGTTTTGATCATTTCTTTATAAGAAGACTGGTTGTCTAAAAGCAATTTCACAGATTTCACAATTTTCTCTGTGTCTGTGCCTACCATTATTGCTGTTCCCTGTTCTATGGCCTCTGTACGTTCCGTAGCTTTTCTGAGCACAAGTACAGGTGTTCCTAAACCAGGTGCCTCTTCTTGGATACCACCTGAGTCTGTTAATATAAGGTATGAATTTTTCATCAAATGTGCAAAAGTTAGATAGTCGAGTGGTTCAACAATACTAATATTTTTTTGATTTAGCAACAATTCCTTTATTGGGTTATCTATGTTGGGGTTTGGATGAGCTGGGTAGATTATATGTATGTCTTCGCGTTTTGCTAATTGCAATAGTGCAACAATGATCATTTGTAGAGGTTCACCAAAGTTTTCCCGACGGTGCGCTGTAACTAGTATAAGGCGCTTGTCGTCTGGTATATTGCTCAATAAATCCCGGAAAGATGATGGTTCTGGGCGGGCTATAATGGTATTAAGTGCATCAATTACTGTATTTCCTGTAACATGTATAGTTTGGTCAGAAATACCTTCTCGTAGCAAGGCTTTACGGTCTGTGAGTGTAGGTGCAAAGTGTAAACTTGCGGCATGATCAGTCAGTACACGGTTGATTTCCTCTGGAAATGGATTGTCTCGATTATAAGTACGTAGACCAGCTTCTATATGTCCTACTGGGATTTTTGCGTAAGCAGCAGCTATAGTAGATGCAAGAACAGTAGTAGTGTCTCCCTGTACCAGTAACCAATCAGGTTTTGTTTCTAATAATATTGGTTGTATACCATGTAGGACTTGGATAAACACATCGGTAGGAGTTTGATTATCAGACATTATGTCTAGGTCGTAGTCGGGTACAATGTCAAAAATATCTAGTACTTCATCCAGCATTCTCCGATGCTGAGCAGTGACCAATACACTTACATTGACATTAGTATTTTCCATGAGAGATGTAACTACCGGAGCCAGCTTAACTGCTTCTGGTCTAGTTCCTATGACTATAAGTATATTCAAGATGTACCGCCCGTATTTTCTGATTTGAGCTGACCGCATCCAGCACTTATGTCTAAACCACGACGTACGCGGATGGTGCAAGGTATACCGGATTGATCTAATTGCGACTTGAATTTCATAGTAGCATCTTCATTAGATCTATTTCCATGGAATTGATCTGTTGGATTTAATGGTATGACATTCACATGGCAATCAATATTATCAATCAATGCACAAAGATCACGAGCATGTTCTTCGGAATCGTTAATATTGTCAATTAATGCCCATTCAAATGATATTCTCCGCTTGGTGATTGATGAGTACATACGACATGCTGCCATTAGTTCATCAAGTGGAAAGCGTCGATTAATTGGCATCAATTTGTCTCGCAATTTATCTTCCGCTGCATGCAAAGATACAGCAAGTCTTTCCCTTCTTCTCTCATTGGCAAACCGTTTTATTGCTTTAGCATGTCCAGCTGTAGATACAGTCACTCTTCTAGCTCCTATACCCATGCCACTGCTATCCTCAAGACGATTCAGGGCAGCAATAGAATTTGTGTAATTGTGAAATGGCTCTCCCATCCCCATGAATACTATGTTTGTCAGCTTTTGCCCAGATACACGTAATTTGCGAGATGCCCAAAGTACCTGTTCTACTATCTCTCCTACAGTAAGATGACGATCTAAACCCATCTGTCCAGTTGCACAAAAGACACATCCTAGTGCGCATCCTGCCTGAGTTGAAATGCAAACAGTACGACGTCTTTTGTAACTCATTAATACAGTCTCAATGTTATGTCCATCAGGTAATCCAAAGAGCACTTTGGTAGTGTGCTTGTCTTTAGATGCAAGTTCATTTATCTGTGTGAGATTACCAAGTCTGAACTTGTCGTGTAGTATTTTTCTTAAGCCTATGGGTAAGGTAGTAGCTTCTTGTAGAGTGCCAATATGGTTTTGATAAATAGCATGCCACAATTGTTTAGTGCGATACTTAGGTTCACCCAAAGCTTCTAATTTTTCTTGAAGTACGTTGACATTCAAGTCAAGCAAGTTGATATTGGTATCCATAAGATTATTCAATCCGCAAGAAGGCCAGATATGATGTCTGGTAGTCCTGTTAGCACCAAATCTGGTTGAATAACACTGGTTTCTAGCAGTTCTAGTGTAGTTACTCCGGTAAGCACCAGAAGGGTATGTATGTCTGCGCGCTGTGCGCCTAAGATGTCTGTGTCCAGTCGGTCACCAATCATGAGAGTGTCTGATGAATTAGAACCTAAACGTTCCAATGCTTGCTCATAAATTGGAGTCTCTGGTTTGCCAATCACTAAAGGGGAGACACCAGTAGCAACTTCGATGGCGGCCAATATAGCGCCGTTGCCAACACCTATCCCGTTTTCAGTAGGGTATGTACTGTCAGGATTTGTGCCTATAAATTTCGCTCCTGCGCGGATATTCATTACTGCAGTATTGAGTTTTTCCCAAGTTATCTTCTTATCTATTCCTATTACTACGTATTCAGGATCGTCTTCTGTTATCACAAATTCATGATCTATGATTGCATTGGTTATCCCGTCACCTCCAATGACAAAAACACGACTTCCCTTTTTTGCTATTTTTTGTAGGTAAGTACCTGTGGCTTGAGCAGAAGTTAGTATTTCTTCTGGAGATACATTGACCCCCATGCGTTTGAGCTTGTTTATATATTGGTCTACTGTACTACTTGAGTTGTTTGTTGCAAGGACCATACGACATTTTGTGTTACGTATAGTAGTAACAAAATCCTTCAATCCAGGTAAGGCTGAATTACCTCTCCATAAAACACCATCCATATCTATGATTAGGTTGCGGTATTGTGATATTTTCATATGGACAATTACTTGTTCAGAAGATTAACTACAATGAGGCGACCATAGGATCGCCCCATGTTGTTGCAATATGCGGACGCTCTTTTCAGTATTATTTTTCAGCAGCTTTACTTGATTTTTTCTTAGTCTTCTTAGTTTTAGGTTCATCGCTTTTTGTGTCTTTGTCTGTGCTTTGTTCAATTACCCCATCGATTAATCCGTACTTTACAGCCTGATCAGCCGTCATCCAATAATCACGGTCGGTATCACGTTCAATCACTTCTATTTTTTGGCCTGTGTGCTTAGATAAGATATCGTTTAGTCTGCTCCTGAGTCTAAGGATTTCTTTTGCTTGAATCTCGATATCTCGCGCTTGTCCTTCTGCGCCACCTAGAGGTTGATGCAAATGTATAGTTGCATTGGGAAGTGCATAGCGTTGACCAGTTGCTCCGGCTGTCAGCAGTACTGTCCCGAATGATGCAGTAACGCCTACAGCATACGTGGCTATGGGTGCATTGACAAGTCGCATAGTGTCATATACTGCTAATCCAGAGTAGATCATACCTCCAGGACTGTTAATATACATATTAATCTGTTTTTCTGGATCTTGTTGGTCTAGGTATAGTAGTTGAGCTACTATAAGGTTGGCAACCTGGTCATTTATGCCTGTGCCGACAAATATAATGCGTTCCTTCAACAACAATGAATAAATGTCGTATGCTCTTTCACCTCGCCCTGTGGATTCTATTACCATTGGTATAAGGTTTGTGTTCATTGGATTTCCTTTTTTGTATCGAAAATACTATGTTATTTCCAAGTAGTATGCACTAGGATGATTAACTTATTGTTTGCGTACTGAAAAAAATATCAATCTAACTTTTTTCATCTTTCTTGTCTGTTTCTACAGTTGATTTGTCCTTTGAGGAGTCAGAGTGCTTCTGGGTTTCTGTATCGTTTTCTGCCAGATCAATTGTTTTACCTTTTGCAATGGCCTGTAACCTGTTTAGTGCCTTATCTGAAATCAGGTCTAGTTCCAAAGAGCGCCGTCCACTATCCTTGCGCAGCATTTCTCGGATTTTCTCGGCGGACTCACCGAACTGTAGGGAAGTTTTTTCTATTGCCTCCTCTATCTCATCATCATCAACTTCTATTTTTTCTATCTTTACTAATTCAGAAAGCATAAGTGAGCTTTGCAATTGTTTTTCTGCTTCCGGTTCAAGCGTTTCGATATACTCTTTTTCAGTTTTATTTTCGATTTTTAGGTAGTCTTCTAAGGTGATACCTTGTGACTTTAATCTTCTGTCCTGTTCTTTGACAAGCTCTTGTATTCTTTCTTGGATCATAATTGACGGATAAGAAATTGTACATTTCTTCAAAACCTCTTCTATTACAGTGCTTCTATATTCTCTGTCTTGTTGCAAGGTTGCGGACTGTTCGAGCTGTTTACGCACAGCTATACGCAAATCCAGCAAAGTTTTATATTCTTCTGAGACTAATTCAGCAAATCCATCATTCAGTTCAGGTAATGTCCTGCTTTTGCAGCTTTTGCAGGTCACATTCCATAATACAGTTTTTCCCGCTAACTCTTGGTTATCGTATTCGGCAGAGAATTTTATTGCAAAATCGCGTGTATCGTCAATGTTCATCCCTTTGACTTCTTGCGTGAAGCCTGCCATAGGCCACTCCGATTCGGATTCTAATAATATATCGAAGTCTGTTTCATCAACAAGTATATTGTCTTCTTCATTGTCATCATCAAGTATACCGCGTGCATCTATAGTGATGACATCACCGAATTGAGCAGGTCGGTCAATTGGTTCAAGTAATGCATGTTCGGCACGGAGATGTTCCATTGATTCAGAAACTGCTTCATCAGATATTTCTATAGCTTTATACGGCACTCGTACTGAACTATAATCACCTAAATCTACTCTAGGAGGAAGAGGAACCTTAAAAGTAAGTACTGGATTGTCATCAAGTTTGACATCGACTAGATTACCGGGAGCGAAAGGATCTAAATCACTTTGTTCCAATGCTTCTTTATAAACTTGCTGTCCTAATTCTTCAATGGCATTTTCGGTAACCGTGTCATCGCCGACGTGCTGTAGTATTACACTATAGGGTGCTTTTCCTTTACGGAATCCTGGAATATTGATTCTTTTGGCTAATTTACGCGCAGCTGCATTCTTGGCAGCTATCAATCTACCGCTTTCCAGTTCTACAGTCATCTCAACTTCGCACTTTTCTAGCTCATTTGTATTAATTTTCAATTGATCCACTATGTAATCCTTGTACGGTTTTTCGTTAGTGGGGAAGGCGGGACTTGAACCCGCACGGGCTAAGCCCACGTGGTCCTAAACCACGCTCGTCTGCCAATTCCGACACTTCCCCGAACGCGCGCAATTATAGCATGCCGTATACAACTTGCTATATCTATTCAGCACGTTAATTAGATTTTATAAATATATTCATTGCTGCATCAAGTTGGGGATCCAGGTTGTTTTGACGATCTTCGTCGTTAGGTTTGACTTCAATATCCGGATCAACTCCCTGTCCGTCAATGGAATTACCAAGTGGCCCAGCCCATCTAGCAAAGGTGATACGGACCGATCCACGATTGTCTGTAAGGTTGATCCATGTTTGAACTGTACCTTTGCCATAAGTTGTTTCTCCTACAAGTGTGCCGCGGTTGTAATCTTTGACAGCCATTGCTACGATTTCAGACGCGCTTGCACTACCTTGATTAATTAGTAGGACTAACGGAACTTCAGTGGCTACCCCATCTCTTCCTGATCGATACTCTCGTTCCCGTCCATCACCGAATGTTTCTTTCATGACTATTTGGTCTTTAATAAACTGAGATGTAACTGCAATGCCTGCATCTAGAAATCCGCCCGGATTATTGCGCAGATCAAGAATTAACCCATTTGGATCATCTGACATCAAGGCACGCAACTGATTGCGCAGTTCATCTTCGGTTCTGTCACCAAAACGATTTATTTTTACGTATGCGATTTGGTTGTCTAGATTTTCTACCTCAACTGAAGGGACAACGAAATTGTATCTGGTTATTTCAAGAACTAAGGGCTCTAATACACCTTCGCGCTTTAACGTAATTTCTACAATAGTTCCAGCTGGGCCTCTAACTTTCCCTATTACTTCAAATGGATCGATACCAGAAACGTCCTCTCCGTCGACAGCTATAATGGTGTCACCAGGAAGTATACCGGCTGCTTCTGCTGGAGATCCTGGAAGAGGGGCAATCACACGAAGGTACTCACCACTTCTTGTATCCACTTCAGCACCGATACCTTCAATTTCACCAGACATGTTTTCACTCATCATATTTTGCTCAACGGGAGTCATATAAATGGTGTTTTTGTCCCCGGTGGCTTTTAGCATACCCTTGATTGCACCTTGAACCAATTTGGTGGTATCTAAGGGCTGATCTACAAAATTTTCCTGTAGTAATTCAAAAGATTCCCAAAAAGGCTTGAAGTATTCTTGCAGTTCTTGTGGAGTAGCGCCTGCTTCTTGATTGATCTCAACTTCATTTGCAGGACTTATTGTCTGGGGAAAAGACACGTTGCTAGGCAAGATGTCATGATAGTAGGAACCAGTGACAACTCCTCCAGCGAAAATGCTGGCGCTAACAAAAACCACTGTTATCGATATTAGAAAATTACGAAATATTCTTTCTTTCATAAGCTAAAAAATACTCCCAAGTTTGACAATTTGTTGTCTGTAATTAATTGACATAAACGTGATATTCAAACTCTCGCAATCCAATTGGATAAACTGTGTTTCCATCATTTATTTCTCGATCAAAACTCACTTTAGTATGCAAGACGTGTTCACCTCGGGGCCAATCAGTCAGACCGGCTAGTTGGTAAAAACAATATTCTTGATTCGTTTGTCCATTAGTTTGATAGAAATCATTATTTGAAATTAGATCGTTATTTAAATAGAAATTTACAGTGATATTATCCCAGTTTTCGTAAGCGATATTCTTGCTGGTCGCGCACCATGAGTACCACCAAATACTTTCCATAGAACTACCCATAGGTATGGAGTAAACTCGTTTTTGTCCTGGTTCGGGCATCTCATAATTTGGCGATTCATCAGCGAGTTCTTCTAAGATAGGAGTGTTGCTCTGGGCAGCTGATAGAGTCAATGATGGTGCAAGTAAGCGTGGAGATTCTAAAGGGATGATTCCTGCTACTAATGGCAATCTTAGAAGATTGATGGCTTCTTCTAACACTATATCTCTGTTTTCAAATATATTTGTCTCAGTAATTGGTATAAGTTTGTCGGGTACTACTCCTGTTCCTTCTACAATGATATTGTCCTCCATGTCTTGATCCATGCCTGTGGGAATTTGGAAAGATAGATCGCCAGGAAGTTTGTATTGTCCGCGACCTACTTCTCCCATAATACCATTACTAGGATAATGACCTAATACTGTGACCTGTGGGAGCTGACTAAACACCCAAGCTACATTTTCGCATGCACTTGCGCAAGCAGGCCCTACAAGTATTGCGACTCTTCCTTCGTATAGAAGGTTGTTGTCAGGTTCAATAGTATCCGGTGGACCATAAGTGTCAAAATGCTTTATTTTGTCACTATAATAGTATCCTCGCATTACCTCAATTTCGTTCGGGGTAAAGAAGGATGCTAAGCTAGTACCCATAGGTGATCCACCAAGGTTATGTCTTAAGTCTATTATCACACTCGGAGTTTCATTGTCATTAAACAGTTGTACAGCTCTTCTAAACAAACGGAAAGTCAAATTCAGGTCGTCAGATAAAGACCATATTCGAACATATCCAATTCCATAATCATCAATGATTTCATATTCGATAGGTGGTGCATTACGATCAAAATCCGCATATATTGATGTAGCTGTCAGACTATTGCTCTCGGCACGCAATATAATTGTTGCCTGCTTAATAATTCCGATAGAATCTTTCCATTGTATATTAGCATTTTCGCCTATCTCTCCTCTGCTAATATACCTATATCGTTCTAGTTCCAGAATGTGGTCAGTGGAAAAAGGGCCATTGAGCGGAGTAACACTTTGTATTGCTTCTCTTATAGGAACATTGTTATAGGAAATAATTTCATCTCCTATGTTGATGCCAGCCTCTGCAGCGGCTCCACTGGTATTAACATAGCTGACCAACACGCGTCCGTCACTGAGTTCGGTCATTCCTAATCCAGCTCCTCCTCCAGCTTCTTTTTGAAATAATCCACCATCATTTCCTCCAAGTCCTACATGTCCATCTGGTATGCTCCAGGCGAAGTTACGCATAGCAATGTACCATGCTTGAGGATCAGATGATGCTTCTGCATTAGCTACTTGCGGTGCAAATGTATCATATATATTTTGCCAGTCAATATTTTTAAGATCGGTAAAAGGATATTCAATTGAAGCCTTAGACCATAAAGACTTAAACGCTTCTGTATAACTTAATTCAGATAAGTCGTTGATTGCAACATCTCCTTCATACAGTGTGATTTCTGAAATACGTTCTTTTGTGAATGTGAACGGGTTACTATCGAGGTTGACTATCGTATAACCTGCTTCAATATGTTTGGTAGGATCATCATTTGTAAAAAGCAATTTATCTGTACCAAAGTCAAAGGGGAATGACTGTTCGTTGTCTGGAGCCCAGACTATGAGCTTGCCTCCAACAATTTCATCCCGATTTTCACTGTCGATACGTGTAGATGTCCATACAGTTGACCAACCTCGGAATTCATCCTTACCTAAAAAAGGGTCACCAATAGTATTTGCTTGTACTGCAACCGCAAAAATTCGTACCCCAGTATCATTCTGAGAGTTGTTGTCAACATCAACAAGTACACCCGGTGGCAATGATGGTAGATGGAGAACATAATCCCAAGTTTTTTCTCCTCTGGGAGTTAGCGGACCTAAAACTTGATCTTGGGGTGGGATGATGAAATTGAAATCACGATTAACAAAACCGGCCTCATCTTCTAACATTACATAGGGTTCCACAAGGTAGTTTTCAAAAAGAGGGAAGGTAATCTTAGCGCTGCCTACAATGGTAACCGGTTCAATAGAGTTTTTCGGGTTGATGGTTGGGATGGGTGTGGTTCCGATATCTACTATTTTTTCGGTGTTAGGGGTTGGTGAGATATTTACAATGTTGGATTCAGTCCATTTAGCGTCGCTTGTCATATCTGGTGTTTCTTGGTTTGACGCAGTAGTGCTTACTGGGAGTGTGCAACCAGCTGTAATGGACAAAAATATAACTAGTCCAAATAGTCGAATTGAAACTATTCTAGATAGTGTAACCTGCGATAGGTTAATCATCTTGGCCCCATACCTTAATGTTTTCACTTGAAGGTAGTGGAATGTTTCGACCATACAATAAGTGCCAGATCCCATATATTATAGTTCCACACAGTAAACTCATTCTTAATTCAGGTATCTGCATACGCCATTGCGAAAGTCGATACATCAGAGAGCATACAGGTATCACTAAAAATACCAGCGAAATCCATCTGGCTTTTTTTTCTACTCTAAAGAATAAAAAAAGAATAGCTATCGTGGCTAAGGTAAGTAGGAAGACAATGTCCCATTGAAGTAGAGCCAAAGAGTTTGTTTGCATATGTGAAAGTGATTATACCGCGCTGGATTACATGTGAGTGCAATCTATTCTTAATCTTTTGGTTTGAAAATGATACAATCCATTTGTGGCTATTAAAAAACTGAAAGCTTCTGTAATATCTAAAATCTCAGCTGGGGAAGTTGTAGAAAGGCCTGCTTCCGTGGTGAAAGAGCTATTGGAAAACTCAGTTGATGCTAGTGCCCAAAGTGTAGGGATAGATATTTTAGGAAGTGGTCTTGATCAAATAAAAGTTTCAGATGATGGTAGTGGAATTCCTACTAGTGAAGTGGAATTGGTGTTTGCTAGGCATGCGACCTCGAAGCTTAATTCCGAGGCAGATTTGGAAAGTATTCGAACACTAGGTTTCCGAGGTGAGGCTCTTGCTTCCATTGCTGCTGTAAGTCGAGTCGAACTTGTTACAAGATTCTCAGCAGAGGATACTGGTGTTCGTTTGCAGTTAGTAGATGGAATATTAAAAGATAGAAAAAGTGTTGGAGTACCACCCGGCACAGTGATCCAAGTTGATAATCTATTCTACAATGTTCCGCCTAGGTTAAAGTTTTTGAAATCAGAATCTACGGAGCGAAGTCTTGCCAAAAGGGTTGTATCTAGGTATGCCATGGCCTATCCTCACATACGGTTTAGTTTTGTGTCTGATAACAGGAAAGGATTTCGAACATATGGGAACGGCAATTTATTGGATGTTATCACCTCTGTATATGGAAGTGATGTTGCAGAAAATATGGTAGAAATTTCGGACGTAGAGCAAGATGGAATTGTTGTGAGCGGATTAGTAAGCAGTCCAGAGTTGAGCAGATCTAATCGTCAAGAAATCACCTTTTTTATAAACGGAAGACATATATATGATGCGCAATTAAATTTCGCAATCATGAGAGCTTATCATACAATGTTAATGACTGGTCGGTATCCAATTGCAGTTATATCTTTAGTGATTCCACCATCAAAACTTGATGTAAATGTGCATCCAACTAAATCAGAAGTGCGTTTTGTTGACAAGAATATTGTTTTTCAAGCAGTTGAAAAAGCAGTTCGTCGTACATTGTTAGATTACGTTTCTAAATCGACCATGATTAAATCAGCATCAGTTGGCGAAACATTGTCTCAAGCATCTAGTTGGTCAGAGTTAGATACTAGCGACAGAAAACATGATTTTTCGGTTGCAGAAGATCAATTAATTAATAGCCGGTTGTCTGGAATGGAGATGCCTGTACTTCGAGTGATTGGCCAAACCAACGCCGCATTTATCATTGCTGAGGGGCCAGATGGTGTTTATATGATTGATCAACATGCTGCGCATGAGCGCATCCTCTATGAGGAATATGTCGATGCTGCAAAAATGGACGAGCTTCGATCCCAAATGTTGTTGCAAGCCTTAACTGTTCAGTTGGCTGCTGAAGATTCAGAGACACTAAGCAACAATTTGGATAAACTGACAACTTTAGGTTTTGATATTGAGTATTTCGGTAATGACAGTTTTATTGTTCGGGCAGTGCCTGCTATAGTAGATTCTTCGGATATTGAAGAAGTCCTCATGAGTATTGTAAAGTATAGAAGTGATGATTTGTATGGGGTTCCAGAGTGGTCTGAAGATCAAATAATAAAGCGAGTCTGTAGACTAGTTGCAGTTCGTGCAGGCAAGGTGCTTTCATATGATGAGCAAGTAGATTTGTTGCGTAATTTGGAGACCTGTAAATCTCCCGGTACCTGTCCGCACGGTAGACCAACTATGATTTACTTCAGCCTGGGTTCAATTAGAAATCAATTTGGACGTTAAGGGTAACAAGGTAAAGAAGGCCTAAACCAAACAATGTATGCAATTTGGCTAGAAAATGAGGACTTGTATATTCGAGATGATCTGTCAGTTCCTGTACCTGCGCATAATGAGGTTCTAATACGTGTCCTAAGAGCGGGAATATGTAATACGGATCTTGAGCTTATGCGTGGTTATTATGAATTTTCTGGAGTGATAGGTCATGAGTTCGTTGGAATCGTCCATGAAGGTCCTGAAGAATTGGTTGGCCAGCGTGTGGTTGGAGAAATCAATGCAGTTTGTGGTAGGTGTACAAATTGTTTAAATTTTAGACGCACTCATTGTATCAATCGAACTGTATTAGGTATTCAAAATCGTGATGGTGCCTTCGCTGAATTTCTGACGTTACCTCTCGAAAATATACATATTGTACCTCCTACATTGTCGATAGATGATGCTACATTTACTGAGCCTTTAGCAGCTGCACTTCAAATCCAGTCGCAACTCAAAATAACTAAACATGATTGTGTTATGGTTCTGGGTGCCGGTAAATTGGGTCAGTTGATTGCTCGATCTTTAATGTTGACGGAATGTGACTTACATGTTTATGACCGTAATCAAACTAAATTGAGTTTGCTATCAAATAGAGGAATTAATACAGGTGATGCAGACAAAATACCTAGAGGTGTGTTTGACGTTGCCGTTGAGTGTACTGGCAGTCCTAATGGGTTTGATATTGTCTCTCGTTCTTTGCGGCCGCGAGGAACTTTGGTGATGAAAAGCACATATGCGAGTGATTTGACTCTAGATGTTTCGGATTTGGTTGTAAATGAAATAACATTAATTGGCTCACGATGTGGTCCATTCGACTTGGCGTTAGATATGTTAATAAGCAAGCAAGTAGAGGTGGATGATCTAATTCATGCTAGATATCCATTAAGCGAGGGCTTAGGTGCTTTTGAATTAGCTCAGCAGTCTGGGATACTAAAAGTACTTTTGGATGTTTAAATTAGATGTGGTGATGTTTTAATCACTTATTACCGATCTAAAATGTGATTCGCATGAAATCAAATGTTAGTTTGACAGGACCTTTGAATTGTCTTTGAGCTGACTCAATTAATTTTGAAGGTTGTGCGTTATGTACATCGTAATGTATCAAATACAGAGAATCTACTTTGGCGAGATTGGCTACTTCACCAGCTTGGTGGGCGCTACTATGTCCAGGAGACTTGCCTGTGGCTTCATGAATCAATATATCAGCTCCAGACACTAGACTTATTATTGCATCATCAGGTTCAGTATCTGCAGAATAACCAAGAACACGTTGGTTAATGTTGTTGGTTATTCTAAGACCGATTACTGGTACCATGTGATTACCTGGGGACGATTGTATCGAAAATTCGTTGTTTGTTAGTACTGATGCTTGTTTGTTTTGCGATACTTGATGAAACTCCACAGGAAAAAAGTTAGGCCATTGATCCCATTCATAAGCTTGCATTAATTTCGTAAAATTGTCCAAACAGTGTGCTAGACCATGTATACGTAATGGCTTTTTTCTACCTAGCAGCCACATATTCATTAGCATAAGAGGTGCTCCACTTATGTGGTCAGGATGGAAATGAGTTAGTATCAGATCTGTAATGGAATCGTATGATATATTAGCTTGCTCTAGACGTACTGTTGGATTGGATCCACAATCAATTAATATCCCTGTTTTATTTCCTTGAATTACAAAATGCGTTACCTCATGTGTCGAGTTTGGTATCGCATAGGCGCATCCAAGTATAGTAATTCTTGCCATACTAATTTCTAGTTAGATGTTTTTATCATACAGAATTATTATCAAGATCTTATAATTATACGTGTAATTCACAATAATATATGTTGTTGTAGTAAACGAGCCGTCCATGCCTCATGTCGTAAGTATATTGAGATTACTATAGTTTTTGGTATATATTCAACATTTGTCTAGATGCTATAATCCAACTGGTGGGGCCTACCAATCTTTATACGTCTTGATCTATATAGCTTGAAATATGTACGCATGAAGTCGACTTTGATATTTTGCCAATGATTTTCTCTCCGCAGTTACATTTGCCAGAATGGTGGCCTGGTACTCTTGTTTTGTGTGCCGGTATTATGGCGATTGGATTTAGTTTGTACCGCAGACGCTCTAGTTTTTTGAGTATGAGTGCTCGTGCTCTTCGGGTATTCCTGTTACTTATATTTTTGTCTGTAGCTGTGGCTGTTATACCTCAATTTTCTATTGCCCAAGGATACAAATTGCTGAATTTCGGTGTACTAGGAGCTGTTAATGTAACACCCTTAGCATATGCACCAATAGTTCTTGCGGCCGGTTGGTGGGGATATGGATGCGCGATTTTACTAGGACTGACCGGCAGTTTAGCTCATTCCCTTTGGCATGATTTGTACTTGTTCACTGTTTTGGAATGGGCTATGGTAGCAACTATAGTAACTTTCTTGATGCGACAGGATTACATTGGGAAATTACCTATGATCACACGTAATCCGCTTCCGGCTGCCCTAGTAGCGGCCTCTCTTCTATGGCCTCTGCAACTTGCCTATCTAATCTTAGATACTGGTCCAAAGGGTTTGGCTCAACCAGATTTGCTTGCGGCTGTCTGGGCAGGTGGAGCACCTTCATTATTTAGCAATCTTTTCTTTGCTGGTATTGTTGGTGAACTTGCTCGTAGGATTGCTCCCTATCGCTGGTTTAATCGTACTCCTCGCAGAATACCGCCTTACGCAACAAATCTTAATCGGCGTTTGTTATTTGCACTATTACCAATGACCATATTTGGTATTGCTATACTTTTTTGGGCGAATACGCGAATCGTATCAAATGCAGCCACCGAATTAGTTGTTGATCAAATGACACGAGATGCCAAAAATGCTGCGGATGTTGTGCCATTTTTTATCCGTACTGGTGAGAGATTAGTATTGGATTTGTCTAGTGACCCAAGTTTATATGGACAAGACACTACAGATCGAACAGAGCATTTGTCACAGGGCATTAGTACGATACCTTATTTCAATCAATTAGTATTCTTTGACACATATGGTAGGCCGGTGACAGGATATCCCGAAAATGATGTGAGTTTGCTTGAATTAACTGCCGGAGAGATTGTTGCGGTACAAAATGGTTTGCAAGAACGTCAATTAGGTCATGAGCTTGTATTTCCAACCCAGAGAGGTGCTCCAGTACTAGTATCATTTGTATCTCCAGTTGTTGAGCCAAACACTGATGTATTGATTGGAGTGTTGCTTGGTCGAGCTAATGTAGTGACTAGTCCTCTTATGATTCCTGCGATAAAAAGCTTGCAGGGTTTACTTGTTGGTTCAGGTATAGGGTTCATCACCGATGGTCAAGACCGTATTATTTATCATCCTGACCCTAATTTGGTGCAAAACGTGTGGCAACCCGATTTTAATGCCGAGATACTTAGGACATCCTCATCTAACGGGATGGCATATAGTGACCGTGATGACGATGGGTTAAGAAGATTGATATATTATTTGCCTGTTCAAGACTATCCTTGGAAGATAGTTATTGAGGTACCTTTTTCCTCAGTATTAGTGCAGACTACAAAATTATCATATCCGCTTACGCTTTTACTATTGGCTGTAGGAGCGATAGGAATTGTGTTTTTGTTGGCAATCAGCAGTCGAATGACTTTGCCGCTAGGATTATTAGCTGCTGCTACTGAGAAGATTACAGAGGGTAATCTGGCTGATCCAGTAGATATAGATGGTCCGGATGAGGTTGGTAGACTAGGTGAGGCGTTTGAACGTATGCGAACTCGTGTGCGTTCTCAGGTTGATGAGCTCAACATTTTATTAGAAGCTTCACGTGCTGTGGCAGGCAGTCTACAGCTAGATGAATGTCTTCCGCCAATATTAAATGGTGCCCTGAGTGTAACCGATGCTGTCGGAGCACGTTTGCTACTAAAGTCTTTTAATGGCAATAATAGTAATGTGCAAACGTATTCGACTGGTTCTGCATCCGATGATATGAGTGTTTTTGATGACAATATATTTGAATTGGTCGAGAATGACGGTCAGATTATAGCTATAGAGAACGTATCGCGTGCTCGTGCAGTTCTTGATATTAGGCCTAGCAAACATTCTTTACAGGCAATAATAGCTTTACCGGTACAACATGAAACCCGTCTAATTGGAGTGCTGTGGTTGGGTTACAGTAAACCACATATTTTTTCTAAATCAGAATCGGATTTGTTGATGACTCTAGCAGGTCAAGCTGCAGTTGCTGTAGCAAATTCGAGATTATTCGAAGCAAGTGAGGGGGGTCGGCAACAGCTTGATGCTATCCTGACAGCAACTCCTGATGCAATTATTGTTACAGATCCCAAGCTGCGTTTAGTTCTCGTCAACCCTGCTGCAGAGGATATTTTTGATTTGAAGGATAAGGAAATTGTGGGTAGGAGGATAAATGAAATTATTCATCAACCGCAGTTAGCTGTAGCACTTCATTCAAGTGATGAACGGAGATCATCTCATGAGATAAAGTTGCCAGATGGTCGGACGTTTTCTGGATCAACATCTTCCATTTCTCGTCAGGATGGATCAATTATTGGGCGTTTAGCTGTGCTGCGTGATGTGACGGAATTTAAAGAACTAGATCAGCAGAAGACGGATGCAATTGAAGCAGTGAGTAATGACTTAAAAGGTCCATTAGCTCTAATGCAAGGATATTCTACTATGTTGCCAATGGTTGGGAAACTTAACAATCGTCAAAGTGAATTTGCTGAAAAGATAGCAGCTGGAGTTGAGCAGATGAGCAATTTGATAGAGGATGTACTTGACTTGCATCGCATAGAATCTGATGTCGGATCAAGTATGCAAGATTTAGATATGGGGGAGATAGTTCAGAATCAGATAGAAGATATTAAACCAATTGCCGTATCCAGAGGTATACAGTTAGTATGTTCAGTGGGACATAGTATCGAGTTGATTTCAGGAGATGCAAGTATGTTAGGTAGAGCTATTAGACATTTGTTGGACAATTCGTTACGATATACCTCTTCTGGAGGTACAGTACAAGTCAATGTGCAGATGATAAAATCTGAAGTAGAAATATCCGTTGCGGATGATGGGATTGGTATCTCACGTGCAGACCAGGATAGACTTTTTGAGAAGTTTTATCGTGTTTATGGGCAACAAGATACGGATTCGAGTGGGAGTGGCTTGGGTTTGTCGTTTGTCAAATCGATTGCTGAACGTCATGGTGGAAGAGTATGGCTTGATAGTCAACTAGGCCAAGGTAGCACGTTCTACTTCGCACTTCCTACAAACAACAATTAATGATCCTTGGTATATCTTGACCAGGAAGTTGTATTGTGTTTTACCCTATTTCCAATCATTTATTTATATTTACAATAATTAGTCGTTATGGTAGACTGTTGTCCTGCGAGCAGAATGATACTTCTCGCTTTCCGCTCCTAGTTATTATCACCCAATGATAATAAAGGGGTATATACCGAGGAAAGAGGTGAATTTACATTGAAAAATTACGAAATTGCTGTCATATTAAGTCCAGATCTTGACGATAAATCTTTACCTGATATGAAGGAGACCATAAAGGGTTGGGTATCATCTTCTGGAGGAGAAATTGTTCTGACAGATGAAAGAGGTATGCGTAAGATGGCATACCATATCAAGAAAAAGCGAGAAGGATATTATATTTCTTGGTATGCAAGCCTGTCGCCATCTGGGCCAGCCGAATTAGAACAACAGATGCGTCTAAATGAGAATATATTACGATTTATGATAATCAAATCGGATGTGCCTGTACAAGTTGAGGAAAAGTCATCTTCAATTGATTCTGATAGTAATGTGGCTGAACCAATCGCATCAACTAGTACGTTAGAAGAAAGCACTGAAAGTGATGAGGTTTCAGATACATCACCAGATCAATCATTGGACGAAAAACATGAAGGAGAGTCCTCATAATGGCATTTTATCGTGGTTCCAGTAGGTCATATAATAAGAGGCCAAGTGTATGTCAATTCTGTGCGGAGAAGGTTACGCAGTTGGATTATAAAAATCTTGATATTCTAGTGAGACAAATTGATCCAGAAGGTAAAATACGGCCACGAAGGCGTACGGGAACGTGTGCACGTCATCAGCGTATGGTGGCAGTTGCCGTAAAACGTGCTAGACATATGGCTTTACTAGCTTTTGACAGAGGCAGTTGGATTTAGATATAACTCATCTAATTCACATTAATCAATATGAGTAGTAAAACGGGTCGAAGACCCGGGGAATCATCTCGACGGCGTGTAAGTGGGGCTAGTCGTGACCGTGTACTTAGAACACGGTTGCTGTCTGCAACAGCTGCAGTTTCGTTGATTTTAGTAGGATTGCTAGGATATGGTGTTGTAGAAAAATACTGGATTATTCCTCAAAAACCAGTTGCCACAGTTGGTGAGTATGAAATTTCTCTCGAGTTATTACAGCAGCATACTCGTTACAGAAGATCGCAGATGTTAAATCAATATATTTCCTATTTAGATATTCTGCAATATTCGGGCGACCAGCGAAATCAAGTACAGGATTTGCTGGATCAGATTGATCAAGAGCTTAAAAATCCAGTTGTACTTAGCAGGAGTATTATGGATGAATTGATCAACATGTACTTAATTCTTGATGAATCGAGTGTGCGCAACATTGTTCTTACCGAAGATGAAATTGAAGACGCTATCAAGCTGTTTTTTGGTTATGAAGCAGATACAACAGACATATCTTCCTCTACTGTGGAAACTGCAGAAATAATTAGTGCTACTCAGACTGCAAATACACAATCCCCAACTGCAACTCCATACACCATAAGTGCATATCAGGAAAATTACAATACTTATATGGATGAAATACAAGTTGATACTGGAATGAGTGAAGATACATTTAGATCGTTGTTCGCAAGTAAGCTTCGTACTGAAAAATTGCGTGGTGTCATAGGACAGGAGCAGACTTATCCAGAAGAGGAGCAAGTGCATGTAAAGCATATATTGCTGTCCTTGGATAATCTAGATGAAGCTTCAGGTGTGCTGGCTCGTGCTTTAGATGGCGAGGATTTTGATGAATTGGCGATGCAGTTCTCCGATGATGAGTCTAATGCTAACGTTGGTGGAGATTTGGGTTGGATTGCGAGAGGTCAGATGGTAAATAGTTTTGAGCAAGTCATATTTGCTTCAGAAGAGGGAGTAGTAAGTGAGTTGGTGGCCACACAGTTTGGGTTGCATATAGTAAAAATTGTCGAACGGGAAGTCAGATCATTACCATCTAGCGTTGTTGAACAACGAAGAATGTTTGCCTTTAACGAGTGGCTTTCAGGTATGCGTGCTAATACCAGTATAGATGTACAAGATTGGTGGGAACCTTATGCTCCCACGAATCCAACTTTGCAGGACATGTACGACAAAATTGCTGAATCAAAATAGATTGAACGTAGAAATTGTATATGTGTCTTTGTTGTTCTTCGTACTGAATTATCTATGTAACTTCATCTGGTTTCAAACTGATAACTTGGCTTGAGCTATCACTACTCATATTAATACCATAAACTGTATCAGCTACTTCCACAGTGTGTCTATTATGGGTGATAAGGACAAATTGTGTGTTCTCACTAATTTCACGTAAAATTGAACGGAAACGACCTACGTTACTTTCATCCAACATCGCATCAACTTCGTCCAATAGTGCGAAAGGTGTTGGGCTCACTCTAAGCAAAGCGAATACCAGAGCACATGCAATTAATGCTCTTTCTCCTCCAGACAAAGCTGCGAGGCCTTGTTGTCGGCGACCGGGTAGCTGTGCAATAATCTCTACTCCTGTATTGCTCAGGTCATCTGCATCATCAAGTTGCAGTTTACCGCTACCCCCGTCAAATAATCTCTTAAATGTTATCTCGAATTCTTTTGCAACAGCATCAAATGTGTTGCGAAATTCGCGTTGCATCAACTCATCTAATTCGGATATTACCTGACGGAGTTGATTTGATGCGGACTCAAGGTCTTCAATCTGTGAAGACAAGTGTTCGTGGCGGTCCTTTACTTCGTTGTATTCTTTCATTGCATCGGGATTGATTCCACCTATTCGGCGCATCTGTATACGAAGTCGATTAATAGAATCTTCAATATCTTCTGGGAGTTCAGATACATAATCTAAATGTTCTACTATTTGATCAAAAGGTAAAGGTACTGAGCCTGTTATATTTTCTCCAAATTCAATATCAGCTAGGCCAAAGTCATCATTAATCTGAGTCTGTAATGAGTCAAGATGGTCCTGTTGACGCTGTAATTCCAATTGTGCTTGTGCATGTCGATGCTCCATGTTATGTATGACATCCCTGAATTTACTTTCAGGACCATCATCACTGACCATTTTGATCTCAAGTGCATGAATGGTGTTTTCTTCCGGCTCAATAAGCTGTTGCAATTTAGCAATATCTTGTTGAGATTTCATTTGGAACTTGCTTAGTTTTGCAATGTTGGTCTCAATATCGGACAGTTGCGAATCTAGTTTTGTAAGCTGTGATTTGCGGGAGTCTATACGTTCAACTTCGGTCTTATATACAGAATTTAGTTCCACGTCTCTGGTTTCTGCGTCTTTTAATGCGCGTTCAGCTACTGCTAGATTTGTTTGACAACTAGTTAAAATACTAGATATATCACTAGTATCTAAACCCATGACCAAATTATGAAACTCCAGAGATTTTTTCTCTGAGTCCAAATGTTTAATTGTCAGCAGTTCAATTTCTTTCGTGCCGGTTAGTATTTCCTCATCAACTTTGTTTAATCTAGTTTGTAGTGTTGCTATCATCTGCTCAGTCCAGTTATGGTTGGATTGTGCTCTTTCTAATTCTATAACAGTAGAATCTCGTTCATTAGAAACATTGAGTTCTTGGTCTAGCAATTCGTCGAGTGTGGGCTGAAAATCATCAAATATGTCTCTAGTGTCCCTTAATTGTGCAACAAGTTTGTCCTTTGTGTCTGATAGCGTGTCACGTTTTGCATTAGCAGCATCTATTTGATCAGGCAGATTGCGAGCTTCTCGTGCGAGAACTAAGCTGTCTGTTTCTGTTGCTTTACCTAAAATTGTAGGCCCATTTGCATAGTAAACTTCGCCTTCCTGGGTAACAGACATTGCACCAAATGGAAGTTGTTCAGCAATCATCTGTGCAGATCTACTATCAATACAAATTGCTGTGTTATCTAATAATATGTTGATCGCATTGCGATATTGCTTGTCACATTTGATTAAATCAGTAGCCCAGCCAATAAACCCGTCGTTTTTTACAGCTAATGATGACTTTTGTGCACGCAGTTTATCAAGTGGGAGTAGGGTAGCTCTACCACCATGCTTTTCAAGTAAGTCTTTGATCGAATCCACTGAAGAACTATTTTCCAATAATATAGCTTGTATATTTTTCCCCAATGCTGCACTTATGGCCGTCTCCAAATCTTGATCGACACTAATTATTTCAGCTATAGTACCCATATAACTTTTTAAAGTACCTTTTTCAGAAGCACGTCTAATTATTTCGGGTCCTGTAGCTCCTTTGTCTTGTCCTAGTCTTTGGTGAGAAATCCATCTTTGTTTGGTTTGCAGTCGTTCAGATTCATCATTTGCTTCAGCCAACTGTTCCCCAATTTGCTCTACTTCTGTGCGGATAGTATGCAGTGTTTTAGACAAATTGTTGCGCTTGTTTGTAGCACTACCTAGTTCTACTTGGGCTTCTTTGTTTTTGTTCTCTAATTCAGCTAATGTTGTTTCCAATGCCTGGATACTTAAGTCAGATTCCTGCAAGTCTTTCTCTGAGTCCTTTATTTCAACACTTATGTACTGCCGGTTATCACTTAATGCTTTGTTTTTGGCTTGAAAAGTTAGCAGCTGTTCTTTTAGGTTAGCTTTATGAAGGAGAGCATCCGCTTCTTGCTTTTTCAGTGTTGCCAGTTTGCTTTGTTGTTGCTCAGATTGTGACTTAGCTTCTGTGAACTGATGTAGAGCTTTATCTCTTTCTGCCATTAATTTTGCTCTATTTGACTCTGCCTCCTTAACTTTGCTGCTATGTAGTTCAAGGTTAGTTCTAAATGAAATTAATTCAGATTCGATTGTGTCTCTTTGTTGTTTGATGTTACGAACACGTTCCTCTGCTACGGCAATTTCTCGATAGTGCGATTGGTAATTTTCGTGCAGTTTAGCGGCTTCGTTATGCCATGCCGTTACCTGAGAACGTTTCGCTGCTACTTCCTCTCTATGTTTTGCAATTTTTTCTGCCTGAGCTTCTTGTTCTGTCCACAGTTTTGACAAGTCTTGTTTGCTATATTCAAGTTGTTTCAGTGACTGCGCATATGTATCCTGTGCATTTTGCCAGTGATATCCATACCAAGTCCGTAGTAAGTGATGTAAATCTTGTTGTACTTGCTTGAAATCTCGTGCTCGTCTTGCTTGTCTATCTAGAGCGCGTAATCGTGGTCGTATTTCAGCCAGTATATCTGATACCCTTTCTACATTACGCTGTGTTTGATCCAGCTTACGAGTGGCATCTTCTCGTTTCTGTCGATATACGCCTATACCAGCTGCTTCTTCAAATAATTTTCTGCGTTCATCTGCTTTGATCGAAAGCGCGGTATCTACGAGTCCTTGTCCAATAACTGTGTATGTGCGTTGCGCAAGCCCAACTGTACCCAAAAGATCAGTCACATCGCGCAGGCGTGTTTTTTGACCATTGATTAGGTATTCGTTTTGACCATCCCTATAGGCGCGTCTTGTAAGACTTACTTCAGCAAAATCAATTGGTAACCAACCATCTGAATTATCAAATACTATGGTTGCAGAGGCCATGCTAGCTCGAGATCTTTCTTGCGAACCTGAGAATATCATGTCTGCAGTTTTACGACCACGCAGAAGCGAAAAAGATTGTTCTCCAAGAACCCAACGCACCCCATCAGCTATGTTGCTTTTTCCTGAGCCATTAGGTCCAACTATGCAAGTGACGTCACCAAATTCTATATTGGTGTTTGCAGCGAAGGTCTTATAACCTTGAAGTTCAATTCGTGTTAAGCGTCGTATCATGGTCTGATTACGCTATTATATAGGAGATATATACGGCGTTGCCTCGTTTTCTATGGACAATATTGGAGCATATAAAGGAGTATATAAATTCATGCAGAGACTATTTGTGATATAGCATTATTGTCATCTATGACATGACCAGAGGCTTTCCGGTCTATACGACGCAATAATCCAGTCAAAACTTTGCCGGTTCCGATTTCTACAAAATTGGTCACTCCTTTGCCAAGTAAATATTCTATGGTTTCCCGCCAACGCACTGGTGCAGTGAGCTGATTGCCTAATTCTTTCTTTATTTCATCCGGAGTATTTATATGGGTAACACTAACATTTCCTACTATCTTAGTGTTAGGTCGACTAAACACGATAGAATGTACAGCATTATTATATTCATCTGATATGTAACTCATGAGAGGTGAGTGAGCTGCAATAGAAATTGGTAGACGTACAGCTTTACAAGATTCGCTGTTGACCACAAGATCAATTGCTCTATCTAAAGCAATATTATCACCCGAAATTACTAGTTGTCCTGGACAATTATCATTTGCCACCTGAACATAAAGACCTGTTTCTTGGCTAGCCTGTTTACATATTTCCATGAGTCTAGTGCTTCCCATTTTTAAAATAGCTGCCATACCACCAGGATTATTTTCTCCAGCTAGTCTCATTAAGCGTCCTCGTTCTCTTACCAGCTTGAGACCATCTTCAAAGGTCATGGCTCCCGTTGCCGCTAAAGCACTAATTTCTCCTAATGAGTGTCCAGCGGCGAATGCAGGTGTGAACTCTCCTAGTTTTTCTTGTAAGGCTGTTAGAACTGCCATGCTGCATGTATACAAGGCTGGCTGAGTGTTGTAGGTGTCATCGAGTTTGGCTTTTGGACCTTCCCAGCATAGACCACTTAGGTCTAATCCAAGTATTTTGTTGGCTTTGGTGAAGATTTTCTTGGCGCTCGGGTGATTTGAAGCCAAGTCATAACCCATACCAATGCTTTGGGAACCTTGGCCTGGAAACACGAATGCTGTTGTATCTGGATTGAGCATATTCAAACAAAAAGGCCGTTCTCATGACGGCCTCGACATTCATTAAACAAAGGTTGAACTAGCGTTCAACCTCTAATATTGATCGTCCTCCATAATGTCCACAATGCTCACAAATACAGTGCGATAGATGTAGCTCGCCACAGTTTGCGCACACGGAAAGTTGCTTGGATTGTAACGCATCATGGGCACGTCTACGATTGCGACGTCCTTTAGAGTGTTTGCGCTTGGGTAACGGAGTCACTAGTTTTTCCTCATTATTCCTAACTTCATTAAACTCTTGAAAAAATACAACAGACAAGATTATAAGGGTTGAGAGAACACTCTGTCAAGTTCACTTGTCTTGTGCAGGTGGTTGCTGAGTGTCGTCAGGAGCCTGTAATATCTGTATGCCATTACGCACTTGTTTGACTATACTAAGTAAATGTCTTTCCATAAGGTTAAATTTGTCCATTACATATTTGTCCGCATCAGCATATATCTTTGCTGATTGTCTGTGAGCATCATCTACGATTTCTTTAGCTCGGACGTGAGCATCTTTAGTAATCTGATCCTTTTCTAAAATCATTTGACTTTCTGCTTTCGCTAGCTGTTTAATGCGCTCCGCCTCTTCTTGCGCTTGAGCAAGTTGACGGTCCCTTTCAGCAGTGACCTTTTGTGCTTGTTTCACAACATCCGGTACTGACACTCGCATTTGATCTATGATGTCAATTAGTTTTTCTTCGTCTAGTAATAGTTTGCGTGATAATGGCAGTGTGCGTGATTCACGTACTATATTTTCCAGACGGTCTACAAAGTGCAATATATCCATGAGTGCTCACTCCACAGTTAGTGCATATAAATTGGTTGCAAGTCTATTTTACACGTCTTCTGATTTAATATAGTCTTGAGCAAGCTTTTTTTCCAAAGCCTCAAGTACGAAATCGGGCACCATAGAACTTACATCACCACCTAATGCAGCAATCTCACGTACCGTACTTGAACTAAGAAAAGTATGCTGCTCACTAGTGATTAGTGATACTGTATCTATTCCATGTGCTAGACGACGGTTAGCGAGAGCCATGCGGAACTCATGCTCAAAATCAGAAAAAACTCTCAGGCCCCGAAGTATTATTTTTGCATCAACAGAATCGCAGAAATCTACTGTGAGTCCATCGTAACTCTCGATTGTTACATTGTCTGTTGTTAGAAATGCTTCCTGTACGAGTTGCATCCTCTCGTGTCGTGAAAAAAGCAAATCCTTCAATGGACGATTATATACAGCAACTACTACTTCATCAAATAGGGCACATCCGCGTTTGACAATGTCAATGTGCCCGTAATGTATTGGATCGAATGTGCCTGGAAATACTGCTTTGAGTGCCATGTCACTAACTCCTTTTGGTCATGTAGTTTTGGACATTATTGAATATTACATTAGCTAGCATAGAATGTTCAGGCATGCTTAAATCAGGGTCATTAACAAGCAAATTTTCAGCCTCATTGAGAGTTAATTGTATCAGTGCCATATCGCTGAGGTTTGCTAGTTGAAATGAGAAACCAGTTTGACGAGTACCCAGGAAATCACCAGGTCCGCGCAATTGCAAGTCTTTCTCTGCTAAAACAAATCCATCTGTGTTAGATTCCATGATTTTTAGTCGGTCGTTAGCACTATTATTTTCTGGAAACAATTCGTTTGTTTCTTCTGCTACTAGTAGGCAGTAAGATTTTTGTTCGCCACGTCCTACTCTTCCCCTTAACTGATGTAACTGAGCTAGTCCAAACCTGTTCGCATTTTCGACAACCATTATAGACGCATTAGGTATGTCTACTCCTACTTCGATTACAGTAGTGGAAACTAAGATATCTATATTACCATTTCGAAAATTGGTTATTTCATCATATTTATCGGCTGACTTCATCTTGCCATGCAGTAGTCCTACTTGGAATGCTGAGAAAACCTCATTTTGAAGTCTTTCGTGTTCATTTACAGCGGCTTTCACTTGTAGAGTGTCAGATTCTTCTATTATTGGATAGATCAGAAACGCTTGACCGCCATTCTTGATTTGTTTCGATATGAAATTGTACATATCCTTACGTTGTGTAGGGTAAACCACCCGTGTTTCAACTGGTTTACGTCCCGGTGGCAATTCATCTATGATGCTCAGATCCAAATCACCATAAAGTGTTAAAGCTAGTGATCTAGGAATTGGAGTAGCAGTCATTACCATTAAGTGAGGTTCATTACCTTTCCTACGCAAGGCTGCTCGTTGTTCTACCCCAAAGCGATGTTGTTCGTCTACCACAGTAAGAGCTAGATTAGAGAATTTCACTGTATCTTGGATTAGGGCGTGTGTTCCAATTAGAATTTTGATAGTCTCATCTTGCAGTCCTTTTGCGATTTCGGTACGTTCTTTCTCTGTCGTGCTACCTAAAAGCAGTCTGATGTAAGGGGTATCATCGCCTCCTAAATTTAAGTCAGGAATTCCACTAAGTAGACTGCAGATACTTTTATAATGTTGTTCCGCCAGGATACTGGTAGGAGCCATTAGAGCGGCTTGCGCACCATTTTTTGTAATTGCAGCTAACGCCATAGCTGCAATTATTGTTTTGCCAGATCCGACATCGCCCTGTACCAATCTAGACATTGGGCTTGATTGAGAGATGTCATGCAGTATTTCATCAACCACTCTAATTTGTGCCGTAGTGAGAGTGAATGGTAGCGATGCGATAGCTGCTTGCAGCCATTTTTCACTTACAACAAACTTGTGACTGGTTCTTTTCTTATTTGACGATTTTCTTATTCGCATGCCTAGATGTAATATCAGAAACTCAGAAAAAGCTATACGTCTTTGTGCAGCTTGAAGTTGGTCTTGTGAATCTGGAAAGTGGATACAGGATAAAGCAGATTTAGCATCAGGCAATTTGAGTCTGTTACGCATTTCTTTGGGAAGTGGATCAAGGATGTTGTCTGCTATTGTATGTACGATTTTATACATCCAGTTGCGCATTGTTTTTGCTGTTATACCCTTTGTCAAATGGTATACAGGTACAATACGACCAGTATGAATAGATTGCTTGTCTACTGATTCCCAATCGGGGCTTGAGATAACCTTTTTGCCTAGATAAACATCTATACGTCCAGATACCTGTATTTCTTTGCCCGGACTTAACTGTTTTTCTAACCAGGGCTGGTTGAACCAATTGCAAACTATAGTTCCAGTTCCGTCAGTGATATCTACTTCAACAACACTTAATTTACCGCCGCGTGTTTTACGTTGTCGGATTTGTGTGACTTTTGCTATGATTGTGACATCGTCACCATATCGCACATGTTTAATCGACTTTAGAGATGAATAGTCAATATAGCGATGTGGAAAGTGGTAAAGAGCATCTCCAATATTATTTAAGCCAAGCTTTTTGAGTTTGTTGGCATTGCTTGGTCCTATTCCAGCAAGTGCAGTGAGAGGTGTTTCCAGACAAAATTCACTATCAGTACTGTGAGATTTTGTTGGTATATTATACCTATCAGATTTAGTGTTGTTTATTTCTTGAACTTGCGTATTGTTTGTTGGAGCGTTACTAGTATAGTGGTAAGTCAATATCTCTACCAATTCATGAGCCATGATTTTTCGATCAGCTAATGATAGACTTGAATATTGCTCTAATTTATCAGCCACTTTGCTGATTGTATCAGCGTCTAATCCTGACGAATTCGCAGATGTTATCCAGTGAGGTGCAATTTTGCTAATACCACCGATTACGGTTTTGTTATCATGTCCGCGTGCTGCTTCGGTTTGCAATATTCTAAAAAGGACGTCGTTCTCAGTACTCATTCTCCTAATTTCGTGTCAGAATCATGTTCGCACAGAATTATTCCTAATCCGTCAGGTCCAATCAACGACGCCAATATCGGACCAAATATCGCATTTGTGATCCTAGCATTTGGGTATATATCTCCTAGTCGCGTGCGAAGTTGTCGAGCAGCACTAGCGACACGTGCTCTGCCACGCAGCACTGTAAGCTGTTCTATCTCAGGAAACTCCGTTGCAAATTCCATAAGTCGCTCCAAAGCTTGAGTGCGAGTACGGACTTTTTCAAAAGGAATAAATCCACCGGACTCAAGAGCAAAGATGGGTTTGACCCCTAGCATCGTAGCCAGAGTTGATTGGGCCGGTCCAACCCAACCTCCATATTGCAGGTATTGCATTGATTCCATGAAGAAGATTCCATACACATTGGGAATACGTTTGCGTACTATATATGCTGCTTCGTCTATAGATGCGCCCGAAGCTATAGCATTAGTGGCGGCTTCAATCATTAGACCTAGTCCAATAGAAGTCGTCAATGAGTCTATAACAACTATCTTGATTTTGCCTTGTACTATATCGGCTGCCTTTATTGCATTGTGCCAGGCGTCACTCAGGTGTTGTGATGCACATAGGCAGAGAATATCCGTTTTTGATTGTTCAAGGATTTTGAAAGATTCTGTGAAATTATCAATAGTAGGAGCTTTTACCTCGGGTCTGGCATTGCTTTTTGCTACATGATCTAAGTATCTCTCTGGAGAAATATTGCCTAGACCATCTGTCATGGTACGCCTGTTAACATCAATAGAATAAGGCACAACGTTAATGCGGTGCTTTCTAGCTATTTCTGGATCTGGGAAATGGACACTTCCATCTGTGACAATTCGTGTTTTTTTCATAAGTTATTTTTATTCGACCGATATAATGTAATGATATAGTGGTTGACCACCAAAATAAATTTCAACTTCCAAATCAGAATATGTTGATTCAATGCTACTACTTAGTATATCTGCTTCGTCAATACTAATATCAGCACCGTAATATAGTGTAATTAACTCAGAATCATTATCTATCATAGTATGTAATAATTGTTTAGCACATTCAGATGGGTTTTCAGCTACGCAAACTAATTCTTTATCATACAGACCTATTATTTCCCCTTTGCTGATTTTTAGGTTGTTCCATGTTGTACTCTGGGTAGCAGTAGTAACTTCACCACTCTTTACTTCTTGGGAATTAAGAATCATAGCTTCAACTATTTTGTCGAGTGATTCGTCAGGGTCAAAAGCCAACATTGCAGCAATTCCTTGCGGAATACTTTTGGTTGGTACAATAGACACATCTTTTTTACTTATTTTGGCTGCCTGTTCCGCAGCTAAGATGATGTTCGGGTTATTTGGTAGTATTACAACTTGTTCAGCCGGAAGTGATTCAAAAGATTCTAGAATCTCTTCCGTACTTGAATTCATCGTTTGGCCACCTGGTACAACTACCACAGCTGGGTTTGATGAAAATATTTTTGTAAATCCGGTGCCCGCCGATACAACCGTAGCTAATATCTGGCCAGGTGTGTAGTTAGTGTTAGACCGTGATTCTCCTGGCAGAAAGGGACTCATTTGATGAATCAAGTTTTCCATATGTACGTTTATTACTGTTCCAACATCTTCTGCTAACGTTATTGGTTCGAAACGCTTATCTTTTCGTAAGTGAATGTGTACTTTCAATACGTCTTCACCTTCGCCAATTTGAATAGAAGTGCCTACCGATTCTAATTTTGCATAGAATATGTCTAACATTGCATCTTCATAAGGCTGCAAATCTACAACCACTTCCCACTCCTGACTTGGATCTACAGCCTCAAGTAGATCTTCAATATTGGTAGTATCCAGAGGGGCAAACTTTTTATCTGGCGTTACGTCTACAGGATCTCCACAGAGGTGCCGTAGCATACCTTCGAACATCAACTGCAGTCCATAACCCCCTGCGTCTACTTTACCTGCCTGTTTTAGTATAGGTAATAGATCAGGTGTTGATTGTACGGATTGTTCGCATGCAACAATGATTTTCTTAAGCAGATTTACGATATCGAGTTCGTCTTTTGCGACTTGCATTGCTTCTTCACTTGCATCTCTTATTACAGTCAGTATTGTGCCTTCCACTGGTTTAACAACATTGTGATATGCACATTCGGAAGCTTGTTCTAGAGCTATGGCCAATTCTTTTGTTCCAAATTCTTCTAATCCTTCAAGGCCATTAGCGATGCCACGCCATATCTGAGATAATATAATTCCTGAATTTCCACGTCCACCCATAAGTGCACCATTGGCTAGTTGACTAGCCACTTCTGAGACATTGGTTGAAGTCGGTTCGCTTAGGCTGTCACAAGCAGATTGCATTGTGAGAACCATGTTTATTCCCGTATCCCCATCAGGTATTGGAAAAACATTTAGTGCATTTACTTCTTCTTTGTTGGATTGCAGCCATGTCAGTGCTGCTTTTGTCATCTCTCCAAGCAATGATCCATTAACAGTTGTTGTTGAGTCGTTCATAGTAACAGTTTCAATTCCTTTGTCTTTCAATTTAGTATATATTTGACTAACAAACGTTTGTTCATGAGAAGTGAAACACCTATTTTCTTGATTCCACCCTAATATTACCAAGTTTGTGGTAAAATTCTGCGCTGACACAATAAGGTCTAAGGATTATAATCGATGGCTAAATGCGCTCATTGCAGTAAAAGAACACGGTTTGGTAGAAATGTACCTAAATCTATGCACTCTACTAGAAGGACATTTAAGGCCAACTTGCAGAAAGTAACAGTCTGGGAAGACGGCAGACCGGTTCATAAAGTACTTTGTGCCAAGTGTATTAAGACACTGGCAAAAGTCTGATAGATTTCAAGCCGTAATTCGTAACGACTGCAATCCACAAGATTTCGCAGTCGTTTTAATTTAAGCTCTGACCATATTGTTATTCAGCTTATTTATAATGTGCAAATGATGATACCTGAGTGATTGATAACCTGCAAGGGTATTAATCACTCAGGTATCATCATTGTTTGTGGTTGTGTACAATATGCAAATCTTCAGGAGCTAAATACTCAAATGATTCGTACAATGGTTGCACTTGATTTAGAAACTACCGGGCTTGATTCGTCTAGTGACGCAATCATAGAGATTGGGGCTGTAAAGTTTCGTGGAGATGAAATCAAGGATGAGTTCCAAACTCTGATTAATCCCGGTAAATCCATTTCCCAATACATCACCCAGTTGACGTCAATAACAAATGAAATGGTATCTACGGCACCGTCGGTACATGACAAGATATCAGAGTTAGAAAAATTTGTTGGAAATCATCCGATAATTGGTCACAACATACAATTTGATTTGAATTTTCTAGGCAAGTATGGGGCTTTTCTGTCCAACAGTCGAATTGATACTATGCATTTGGCAGCTTGTGTGTTGCCCTCTGCTGCTCGATATAGTCTAGGGTCTCTTGCTATGCAGTTGGAAGTAAAACTTCCAGCTACACACCGTGCATTGGATGATGCTAGGGTAACTTTTGCGATATATGCCAAGATGATGTCTATGGCCAAGGATATCCCAAGCAACATTGTCATAGAACTTTTGCGCCTTAGTCGCATGAATAAGGGTGTGGAGTGGGGTGCTGAGTTACCTTTGGATAAGCTTCTAGATGAGCGTCAGAAGGAAGTTCCTGGTCAGTCACAAGAGAACGTAGACTTATACAATTTTGATGCATTAGCACCGGAGTCTGAAGCTTTACGTCCTAGAGATGATGATAACAAGGAAGAGCTGGACATATCTGCGTTGGAAGCTTTATTTTCATCTAATGGTTTGTTGTCCAAGCATCTAGAGAATTTTGAACATAGAGTTGAGCAAATTGAAATGATGAGGAATGTTGCGAAGGCGATTTCCCACCCACGTCATCTTTTGGCAGAAGCTGGTACAGGTATTGGCAAGAGCTTAGCTTATCTGGCACCTGCCATTAAATGGGCGTGTACAAATGATGAGCGTGTAGTTGTATCAACCAACACAATAAACCTACAGGATCAGTTGATTAATAAAGATGTGCCAGTTTTAGATGAAGTCTTAGATATGCCATTCCGAGCTGTGGTACAAAAAGGTCGAGGTAATTATATTTGCCCGCGTCGCTTTGATATATTGCGCAAAAGAGGACCTAATAACGTTACCGAAATGAACGTGTTGGCTAAATTGTATGTTTGGTTGGCTAAATCGAAGTCAGGTGATCGTTCTGAGATTAATCTTTCCGGCCCGGGCGAACTTGCTGTATGGAGGCAAATATCTGCAGAAGATGAAAACTGTACTAAGAACCGTTGCGCCAAGGTGATAGAAGGTGGTTGCCCTTTTGACCGAGCCCGACGTGCGGCTGAATCAGCTCACTTGGTGGTTGTTAATCATGCATTGTTGCTGGCTGATGTAGCTTCCGAAAATCACGTATTGCCGGAGTACAAGTATCTCATTATTGATGAGGCACATCATCTGGAGGATGCTACGACAAACGGCCTCAGTTTTGCGGCGCGTCAGATAGACTTTGAAAGACTACTAAAGAACTTAGTGAATAGAAAAAGTGGACTGCTAAAGCAGTTAATGACACGAGTACATAAGGTAACCGCTAGGAAGCAGCAAATTAAAAATGATGTTGATGGAACATCTAAATCAATTGATAACGTGTTAATTCATTCCACGAGTTTTTTCAAGGTCTTGAAAAAATTTGCTCAGTATCAAGACTCTAATAGCAACAGCGGATATGATAGACGATTACTGATAAAAGCCCAGTCTAGAAATAGTTCCGAGTGGGCCGACGTAGAAGTTGTTTGGGAGAATTTACACAATACTTTGACTTCAACGATTAAAAACTTGAAGGATATATTGGACGAGTATAATAAAATTGTTGGTCGAGACAGGGATGAAGATGAAGAATTGCAGTCTAATATAGGTTCTATAATAGGTAAATTAAATGATTTTGACGCTCGTGTGCACGGATTGGTAACCGAGGAACAGGATGATCAGATTTTCTGGATTCATTTATCTAATGATGGTAATTTGTTGACAATCCGTAGTGCTCCATTACATGTGGGTCCGTTAGTTCAAGAACATCTATGGTATGAAAAAAACGCAGTAGTTATGACGTCTGCTACTCTTACGACAACCGCCGGTAATTTTAGTTTTATTCGGAATCGTTTGCATGCAGAGGACGCAGATGAGGTTGCAATAGGTTCACCGTTTGATTATAAAAAATCTACTTTATTGTGTATACCCAGTGATGTAGCAGAACCACCGAATAGAGAAAAATATCAAAAAGATTTGGAAGAGGGTATTGTAGAACTATGTAAAGCTACGGATGGACGGGCGTTGGTTCTGTTTACCTCTCACGTACAGCTCCGTGATACTGCCCATGCTATTCGTGGTCCTTTAGAACGAGAAGGAATTATGGTATATGATCAATCAGGTAGTGCCTCTCGACATCAGCTTCTAACATCTTTCAGGAATGCAGATAAAGCAGTCCTTTTGGGCACACAAAGTTTTTGGGAGGGCATTGACGTTGCTGGTTCGGCTCTGTCTGTAGTAGTGATAGCGCGTTTACCCTTTGATGTGCCATCGGATCCAATTATTCAATCTAGGAGTGCAGTAGTTGAGCAAGATGGCCAGATCAATGCTTTTGTTGATTACTTAGTGCCTAAGGCTATCATAAGATTTCGGCAGGGATTTGGACGTTTAATTCGAAGCAAAAAAGACCGCGGACTCATTGTAGTGTTTGACCGGAGAATAATCACTAAGTCGTACGGCAGAACGTTTTTGGAATCATTACCTGAGTGTAAGCAATGGAGAGGTAATTTGTATGATTTACCTAAGACGGCTGCTATGTGGATTAATAAATAGTATATATCCAAGCTTGCTACTTGTTGAAAATGTATAGAACTATTGATTCGCGTTTACTTATTTGGATTCATTTCCTCACTTCACCAGTGTTGGTGGCTGTCCTATATTGGCCAGTTCTTGAGTTGCCCTTTTTCTGGGATGATGTAGCCAATTTTGAGTTTATGCAAGGACGTTCTTTGCTGTCTTTTTGGATTTCAGCGTCTGGTTTTCCTTACTATCGACCTCTAGGATTTTCTATTTTTAGGATATGGCAATGGTTGTTTGGTGCTACGAATACCTTTGCTTTTCACTTGCTGAACATAATTGTGATGATATGCAATGGTTGGTTGATTACCGCAATCGGATTAAAAGTATGGTTGGCTTTAGATAATGATTTAAAGCCAAATAAAAGGTCAATATCTAAATCCATAGCTAGGAATATTTTTGCTTGGCAAGCTGCCATAGTGTTATGCAGTTTCCCTTTCGCTTCTATCGCTATCCCATTGGTTGCTTCCCTATTTCATTTGCTAGTTACTATGTTGGTATTGTTATCAATACTGGCTATACTGAATTTCTATAATAGTGGATATCCTATATGGATATATATTTCAGCTCTGAGCGCTTGTTTGGCGCCATTTGCGCATGAATCAGGCTTAATTGCCGGTTATGCGTTGGTGGTCCTATGGATTGTGGTATTACGTGATTTTCGCAAGCAGAATAAGATTGACTCTAGTGAAATTACCATTAGTACTAGATTATTTATATCTATTTCAGTGGTAGCCAATACTGCCTTTCCGTTACTTTGGGCATCCATAGATAAGATGCGGCTTGACACTGGTTTGCCAACATTGCGACCCATGCTCGAGATATGGAATAATGCAATCTTCTTTTTTGCTGCTTACACATTTCCTGTACAACCCTTTGCGCTTTTTCTTTCTAATCAAACGAATTGGTCTGAACCACAATCGGTAGTTATTGTTGGGTCATTATGCTTGGTTATTGTAGCGCTGATATTTTGGCGATTTGACAAACTGCGTCTGTTTTTGTTGAGCGTTATTTTGGTTATGCTAATGTCTTTACCGTCCATCTTAACGTTGCCACAATTGTACGTAGTTGTGAGTCCTAGATTGACTGTTTTGCCTTCTATTGGTGCAGTACTAATGTGGTCTGGTCTGGTTTCCTTAATGGCTAGCCGTAGCAAATATCATTCTTGGTTAGCAGTCTTGTTATCAGTAACGTTATTAACTATACCAATTAGATATATTAATTCGCGAGTTGAATTACATAGAAGGGCACTTGCACCGATATCGGATATGGTTAGTGCTGTTGAACTGTTTCCGGAAGACACTCACTTAGTAGTTAATCCTACTACTTGGTTGGCATCGGCTCACCACACCTATCCGATAGTACACGATGGTGTAGTAGTGATTCCGGAATATCATAATCCAGGTCAGTTGGTTGGTGTTCACACCAATCAGGTAGTGCAAGTAGATGGCATCAATTTTCCTTTAGTAGCTGTTGAGCCCGACCATCATTATTATGATGTATGGGGTGAGGTGCTGCATTGGGATGAAATGGCTGATCGCATAAGACAGTACGATCATATTTGGCTTACAACTTATGGGGATGGACCCCTTGGTTTTACAGATGTGGGACAAGTGCTTCATGAAGATTTGTCTATCATTGATCAAATTCCCTTGGCTATATTTGATAGAGGGCGGCTGATTTTATTTTCAGGATTACTGACTTTAGATACGCGTGGTGAACTTTTGGTAGAACTTATATGGAAGTTGAATTCACCCAGTACTGAAGAAGTTTTTGTGCATGCCTTTGATTGTCAGGGTAATTTGCTAGGCATGGCAGATGGGCCACCATTGGGTCGTATGTTCCCTTTTTGGCAATGGGTTAATGATGAGACTGTTCGAGATGTGCGGAATATAAGATTGTCAGACTCATCATCTCTCGATTGTGTGATGGTTGAAGTGGGCCTTTTTGAATCCTCGACTGGCAATCGGGTAGTTGTACATGATTCAGATGGTAACGAATATTTGAATGGTATAGTGCACTTGGGCATTAATTTAGATAACGAAAAATGATTGACTTAGTCATGTATCGTTAGTTATAATTTTCAAGAGTTTGTGATTATTAGTATAGGATATATATTATGATTGATGTGAATCAGTTGCGTAAGGGAGTGACTTTTGTTACTGATAATGATTTGTGGCGCGTATTAGATTATTCGCACCACAAACCTGGTCGTGGTAGCGCTACCATACGGACAAAAGTCCGTAATCTCAGAACAGGAGCAACCGTAGAACGTAAGTTCAATTCTGGAGAAAAGGTGCAGGATGTCCGATTGGATACACGTCAGGGACAATTTTTATATGCGGATGGCGACCTGTATCATTTCATGGATGTAGATAATTTCGATCAGATGGTACTGAATGCTTCTGCTTTACAAGATGCTTTGCCCTATCTTCTGGAAGGTATGCAAGTAGGTGTGACCGAATATGAAGGTGAGGCACTAGAAGTGGAAGTTCCCTTGACTGTTGAGATACCAGTCACAAAATCAGAAGTAGGTGTAAAAGGTGATACTGCAACCGGTGCTACAAAAACAGTGACATTATCTACAGGACTTGAAGTGCAGGTACCACTTTTTATCGATACTGAGGACATTGTGCGAATAGATACTCGCACGGGCAAATATCTAACTCGAGTTTAGATCAAATTTATAATGAAGACACCCTTTGGTGCTCAGTGTAGTTACTATTACGAGGACATGCATCGTGGTCGTGAGCACCAGGAATGTAGATTGCTGCATACAAGTCAAAGTGATTGGAATGTGAATTTGTGCAAGACATGTCATGTGCCTCGTTGGCAGCAGTGTAATTCTTGTGAGCATTTGGAATATCGTGCTATAGTGACGCCTGGAGTGTTTGGATTTTGGCGTCGTATGAGTATTACTGTATGGTGCAAAAATGTAGAGTCTGAGGTTACTGAACCAGAGATTGGTTGTGGAAATTGTCATCAACAAAATCCCGTGCTAGAGAATCTTACACAATAATTGAGTTGGAATACAATTTTATTGTTACTATCCTAAAACAGATAAGCTACTCTCAGTATTCACTGCACGCAGTCTTGAATAGAATCCCATATCCAAATCTAGACCAGTGTATCGTCCTTTCACAATGATTGGATCATTATCATGATCATGGCCATTTTCGCATTTGTCGATTAGTGTCGACATCATAAATCCTACAGCGGCTGCATTCTTGAACTGATTACCACTTGTACCTACTGCCATGTAGAATCCATTTAAATCTGAGCGGTCGTAAATTGGAATCCAATCCTCAGTTACGTCATATAAGTCTACAACACCTCTAGTTTCATTTGGAACTTGTAAATCAGGTAGTCTCTTCGCTAGTCTGTATACTTGGGTTTTCCATAGCTTTTCAGTGACATTAGTATTAAATTCATCAGGGTTTTCAATCCATTCCATATTATCTCCTGATGCTCCACCTCCAACTAGAATCGTGTTGCCAGCTTCGGGACGGAAATAAACACCATTGTCGTTATCGGATGTTGGACCGCCTAAATCTTGTATGTTAACTCCAGGTGGAGCAGGTACGCAATGGACTTCCTCTCTCAAGGGCCTAGTACTAACATTCATGCCTGAGTCTACATCAGCCATACGATTAATGATGAACGAATGGGGTCCAGTCACATTTACTACAATGTCCGCTTCTATTTTTTCTTCCTCGTCCAGGACTAATCCGTGTACTTTATGCTCATCACGTAGTATCGCAGTAACTTTTCTTCCTAGCAAAAAGTTTGCTCCAGCAGTCTCGGCGGATTCTTGAAGATTTCTGGTTGCTAATTGCGGATCGCTGACATAACCTTCTCCTGGATTGTAAACAGCGCCAGGCACTTCTTTAGATGATTCTTGCCAGAACACGTCGTCATTTGGTAATGAGGGTGGCCAAAAAGATGCTGTACTCATAAAAGGAAATCGTTGTCGCAATTCGTCAACATCTAGAATCTTGTACTCGATCCCTAGTTTATCGTAAATTGGTATAACCTTTTTCCAATGATTGTCCGGGGCCATGATTTGTGTCATGCCACATTCGATATACTTAGCAATATCTGATTTGTGATTGCATTGCACATAATTCCCCCAATCTTTCCAGTAAGATAGACCTTCGTATGCTAAGGAAACTCCTTGTAAAGTAGAGTAGCAGGTTCGTACAATTGCAGTCGAATTTGCAGTGGAGCCCCATCCTACTTTGTCATTTCTATCTATACAGGTGACCGAGTATCCTTTCTTTTGCAGCTCAAACGTTATAGAGCAACCAATTACTCCAGCTCCTATGACAACCGCCTTTCTATTTTTCCCCACCGTGATATTCCTTGTGTTTCTGTAGAATATTGAGCATTGAAACTTAGATAATCCAATTTTATGTTTTGATATATGATTGTAACATGATTGTATGGTAAGTTACTTGTACCTGTTGTTATTGCTAAGAAAATATTCAATTACGTCGTGCTATAATGAAAAACAACGCATGTTATGGAGAGGTCGCAT
>DDZT01000020.1 GCA_002346435.1 Anaerolineales bacterium UBA3001 | reverse complement strand
TTGCATCCAGTTAAGTACCTATATATCAACCTATACCAATACAAAAAAATTAGGGTTGCATAAGTAACCCTAATTTTACTACGAGTTTACCCAATTAATTGTACGATCTTCTTTTGCACAATTATAATTATTTAGTATTACAAGTTTGGTTGACCCGTAACCCTTAAGTAAGGTTTGACCTTCACATGATCAGGGAATCTCTCAGCTGCTTCCTCATCTGACACTGATGGTGCAATTATCACATCATCACCATGATTCCAATTAGCCGGTGTAGCCAAGCTGTGATTCACAGTCAACTGCAAAGAATCTATTACCCGCAATATTTCATCAAAATTACGTCCAGTGGAAGCAGGATAGGTAATCATAAGCTTAATAGACTTATCAGGAGCAATAATGAATACTGACCTGACAGTCATCTTATCATCAGAATTTGGATGTATCATCCCATATAATTCTGCCACCTCACCATCTGGATCGGCGATCATAGGATAGTCAACAGTAGTATTCTGGGTTTCATTTATATCACTAATCCAATCAACATGCGATTCGATAGGATCAACACTAATTGCCGCAACCTTGACATTTCTACTTTCAAATTTTTTATTTAGTTTAGCTACCGCACCCAATTCTGTGGTGCACACTGGAGTGAAATCAGCTGGGTGAGAAAATAGTACACCCCAACTGTCACCTAAGTAATCATGAAACTGAATAGTACCTTCAGTAGTTTCAGCTGTAAAATTCGGGGCAGTATCGCCCAATTGCAAAGACATAATCAAACTCCTTTCATCATTATTTTTTATTCTAAACACTAACTTTCAATCATCTCAGTTGCTTCATTGATACATAAGTTTATGATCTAAGTCGTTACTCCTTGAATACTATGTATCCTGTCCATTTTTCCTTAGCGAGGCACTACTCAGCAAAAAGCATTTATCTACTAAAGCTCTGTAATTAAGCGCCCCGCTTAATACACATACACCAAAATTTATTCATATAAATAGTTTTAAATCCAAAGTTAAAGAAGACTCTGTAAACTTATTCCTTTCAACAAATTAGTCATCAAAAGCAACCCAACTAAACAAACAAAGATACATCAGCATCTGATGCATATTCAAGAAATGTGGCCGCTCCACCAATATCACATCCGTCTATAAAATCCTCTTTGTCAAAACCAAACACATCCATTGTCATCTGACAACCGATTAAAGATACTCCCAAGTCAACCGCCATATCTCGCAAGTCACTTACTGCCGCAACACCCTTATTCTTAAAGGTTTGTTTCATCAGGCTAGTCGCCATACTATTGAAGCCTGGAATCGACATGGCTGCCTGAGGAATAGGCCAATCAATGTTCTGAAACCCATCTGGGCCAAACGGCATCTTCATTGGCATTGCTGGGTTACCAAGAGGAGTTACAGCCGCCTCAATGTCTTCCTTGAGCAATGTAAGACCATAAAAAGTAAAAAATACACCGACTTCCCATCCCATTGCTCCTGCAGCTGTTGCCAAGATAAATGGAGGGTAAGCCCAATCAAGTGTACCCTTACTTGCGATCAATGCTAAACGTTTTGAGCCTTCTGAATTAGCTTGTGTCATTGTATATATCTCCCTTCGATCTAATTAGAGCGGCGTAAGTAAAAAGTGTACACTCCGTCATTCTCGTTTGTTTCCACAATTTCATGCCCAGTTTGCCGTGACCATGCCGCCATGTCTGGCGGTGCTCCTGCATCAGTAGCAATAATCTTTAGCACCTGTCCTATCTCCAACTCTTTAATTGCTTTAGTCGTAAGTACAATTGGCATGGGACACAACATTCCACTGCAATCAACTTCTCTGTCTACCTGAACTGTATTCATAACACCCTCTTTTCCTATCATATTATCAAATTACATTTGTTCAATTTACTTACAAAAAAAGCCACGCGGAAATAAAAAACGGGCCTGCTCTTACTACACAGCCCGCTTTCATCCGCATGACCTGTATCGGCAAATATTTCAGCCGTAAGTCATCGTTTGTTAAACTTAGAGCGAGCGGTGGGTCAGATCCCCCGCTCGGTACACATGCAATCTAATTGTGTCACCCGGTAAATTACATACATAACTAGGCTATTATATCTATTTAGTTACTATTGTCAAACGATTGTAATTATAGCCGGACAAATTACTTCAACAAGCAAACATTGTAATTAGATACAACTTGCTCAGTATTCTTTATCTCTCGGCAACCAAAGCCTCGACTAGTACTCTCTCTTCTTCTTTACTGGATATTTCGCCGTCTAACCATGCCATTTTTAATCTAAGCAATATCCTTCCTAGGTCAGGTCCAGGCATCAAACCCAATTCCAACAAGTCATTACCATTGGTTACCGGTTGAATAAACCTAAGCTCATTACGGAATTTTTCGATGTTTTTGCGAACATCCTGACTGTCAACAGCCACAACTAACACATCCAAAGCAATATCTGACAAATCATCTAAGTTTCTCACCACATCGCTTGGATTAGCAGAAGCATCCAATTCAGATAATATAGACTTGACCCTACCTATCTGTCTCAAGCTTTCCTCAGCCTTTGTAGATACTTGAAGGCGATTACATACTGATAGACTTTCATCAATACTAAGAGAATATAACCACAAACCAAAATAAACAGGTGCTATATCTGCTAAGAGAGAGTATTCGCGAGCTAGCGCAAATTTTGTCTCTAACCACTCACCTACAATGTATGCCATAGAGCTATGTATAGCTCCAGCAACACCTATTTCTTGCAAACGGACTAATACTGCCTCCGGGCACTCCTCGTGTAATATTTTTTCTATCTCATGTCTAACCCGATCACCACTGACATCATCCAATAATGGTAGTGACGCTACCATCAGCTGAACAGTATCATCAGTTATATTGAAGTCAAGTCGCTG
>DDZT01000100.1 GCA_002346435.1 Anaerolineales bacterium UBA3001 | reverse complement strand
GCGTTGCCTACACTAACAACGCTGAATCCTTGTTCTGTAAGATATTCTGATGTCATATTAGCAATGCCGTCACGAGCGGAACCATTTTGTATTTCTATAGTAGCAATTTCATCAAGAGCCAAAATATTTGTGTCTATTGTTGACTTTGTGTAAGGTGCTGGTTTGTAGAACATTTGCTCACGCAGTTTTCTAAATGCTTGGCTATCTAGCAGCACAACTTGCGCACCTTCAGAGGTCGTGAATTCATTCATTAGGTAATCGGCGTTGATTACTGCTGAATCTATGCTGTCTCTGTCTATATCATTAACCAGACCTATTAGATCTACTACTTGTTCCAGTGTCAAATCAGTGTCATAACTGTCTGATAGTGTCGAATATAATTTGGGTGCTCGGGCAACAAGTTGAGGCAGCATTTTCATGCTGAGTATCTTATCTCTTACTGCGATTAGGACTTGTTGTTGTCGGGCAGCACGGTCAAAATCGCCTCCGTAAGTAGCTCTAGTGCGCGCATACTTTAGTGCTAAGGTGCCATCCATATGTGTTATACCGCGCGAAATATATAATGGGTCGTAACCATCACAACAGTCTGGGTATCGCGGATCGTCAATATCTTGTGGTACGTCAACATCTATACCATTTATTTCATCTATGAGAGTTTCAAAAGCTGTGAAATTGATGCGGATGTAGTTGTCAACTTGTATTCCAAGGTTGACAGCTATTGTTTCCATAGAAAGGTTAGGTCCACCGCCAGGTAGTCTAAATGCGTCTCCTTTAAAATTTGCTGTATTAATACGATCTCTAGCCTCAAATCCTGGAATGTTTACCCATAAATCTCTAGGTATAGAGAGCATGCCCAGCTTTTTACCTACAGTGTCTATTGTGATTAGCATCATTGTGTCAGTCCGGAATGCTCGTTCTTGTTCCATTCCCTCTCTTTTATCAATACCCATTAATAAAATAGTGGTACGAAGTCCGTCCGAGGTGTTCACCTCACTAGTGACATCTGCGTCAGATTCAACCAGTCCAGTTTCATTTTCTGCGTTGGCTTCGGAATCCTTGCTTGGCACTTTAGTTAGAGTATCTAAGTTATTATCTATTGTTCTAGTGATGGTTGTGCTGCTATCTCGGTTGGTAGCCCACTGTTTTGCGGTAACATATACCATATAACTGGCAAATGCTGCGGCCACAACGAAGAATATCAATAAACCAGCCGTGCCCCAAGCCGGAAGTACATTTGATTGATTTTTGGGAGGTTTATTATTGGGTGTATTCATCAGTTGTCGTCGTATTAGTCCAAGAATAAATGATGAGCAAGCCAATAGTATAGCATGCAGTGAACACGCTTGATAGATTGCATAAATTTTGCCTAGTTATTTAGTATTAGATTAGTATTGGCGCTCATATTACATCATAGTTGTTACACTTGTGATATTTGGTTGCAAAAGATGTTCCAAACAATCAGATTTTGCAGGCTATACAATATCTGATAGACTGATGTCACTAGAAATACTATTATTTATCTAATTAGCAGCGAGGTAAAGATACATGAAAGATATATGGATATAGTATATACAAATCTAATTGGCAAATCTCTACTTTGTGCTGAATGATGTATAGAATTTCCTATCGACCTATATTGGTGGTACTGAGTAGTTTTGCATTAGTATTGATAGTTGTTGAGGTGCTAACACGGATATTTTATCCGCAACCTATCGTCACGCAATATGGTAACAACATATCTGATAAGTATCTACCGTACAAGCCGAAGCCATTAAGCATAATTGCGGGAACTTCTGCAAGTCAAGAATATACATACAACTATGAGCATAATAGTTTTGGGTTTCGGGATGTAGAACATACATTGCCCAAAGACCAAGGTGTATTTAGGATACTAGGTTTGGGAGATAGTTTTACTTATGGAATTGGTGCTGAAATAGATCAGACATATCTATTTGTGCTAGAGGCCATGCTAAATGATTTGTCCTCAGTAAGTAATAAGATTGAGATAGTTAAAGCAGGAATACCCAGGTATTATCCGTATGTTCAAAGACTACTATTGCAGCATTACGGGATACATTATGAGCCTGATCTAATCATTATAGGTTTTGTGCCCAATGACGTTATAGATACACATTATGGTCTTGATGCAGTTATGCTTGATAGATCCGGATACTTAAAAACTAGAGTAGCTAATGATATGGGTTCATTAGGTAATTTCCTTTATAAAAATTCACATTTCTTGCGGATTGTACTAAAAAGAATTACAGCCTATCGCATGTCTCAGATTTATAACCCCAAATGGGAAGAAGTGTTTGTGGAAAATGGCCATCATGAGGACGATTGGATTGCAATAGAAAATGAGTTTAGTAAGATAGTTGAGATTGCTAATGGTATAGGAGCAGATGTGCTCATAGTTCACATTCCTGGTAAGAGTCCGTGGGGTGATAAGCATGCTTATCCATCTGAAAGATTGTCTGGCTGGGCAAAGGCTAATAAAGTTGGATTCGTCGATGTATTACCTGCAATGATTGTTGAATCATCTAAGGAAGACTTGTACTATCATATAGACGGTCACGCTAAACCCGCAGGGCACGCGGTCATAGCGCAACAGATCTATGATTATCTTGTTGGCATGACTGTCGTTCCATAGCTCAGGATTATCGTGGTTTATATCTTGCTGATTTGATTGATTCAACACTATTTTTGTAGATGTGCTGCAATACAATTTTCAAGAATACAGTTTGATAATTCGAAATTTTCAGGCAGGTACCATCTTTCAGTTTCTTGCATAGCTTCTTGAGGTATTAAACCTACAATTTCAGAGTCATATATCTTGACTCCATATTTTGTGGCCTCTCTTTCAATGGCATCAACGACTACTACAACAGGGGTTATGGCGTAGTTTGTGATGTTGTTAGATACTTGCGCTAGTTCATCGACAATAATGCCAATGCTTTGTACACCATCCAATCCGCCTGAAGACTGACGTATAGCCTTAGCTATTTTTTTTGCTATTAGGATGTCATTGGTTGACAGATTGATGTTGAATGCTATTAAAGGTGTTCTTGCTCCTATTGCTGTAGCACCTGATGAGCTTAGGTGTTTTGGACCGTAATCAGGATGACGTTCAGGATCGACAGATATGCTTTTTCTGAGGCCTTCATATTCTCCAGTTCGGAGTTTGGCTAGATTTGACCTAGTTATATTATTAGCAGCTTGTCCGTAAAGGTAAACTGGAATATTTAATTTGTCTCCAACTTGTTTGCCTAGTTCCGCAGCAATTCGTATACAAGTTTCCATCGATGATCCACTAAGAGGAACGAATGGCACTACATCCGTTGCTCCTATTCTGGGGTGTACGCCATCATGTTGTTCCATATCTATCAATTTAGAAGCAGTTGAAACTGCTTGGAAGGCAGCTTGTAATACTGATGCAGGAGGTCCTACAAATGTTATGACAGTTCGATTGTGATATGGATCTATGTGTCGGTCAAGTATTATGGTTTGCGGCACCATACCTATGGAATTCGTTATTGCATCAATTACGTTCATACGTCTTCCTTCGGAGAAGTTTGGTACGCATTCTAGAAGAGGCTTGTTCATTTCATAAATTATTGTAATATTTGTGATTAGTGTATCCTACAACATATTTTGTTTCGTCGCAAAGCTAGAATTGACCTGATACTTTTACTTATATTATCATGTGGGTTTTCTTGAATCGTATACAATTTCATTATAAAGTAATCTTTCATCATTCAACAATCAAAAAGGTGAAAAAATGACAGAATACATATCCTTAAAACAACTAAAAGAAATATCCGACCTGATTCAATCTAAATCTACGCACCGTCCCACAATCGGTATGATACTTGGATCGGGATTGGGATTGCTTGCCGACGAAGTAGAAAATGCTGATTATGTTGAGTATTCGCAAATTTCGCATTGGCCAGAATCAACAGTAGAAGGGCATTCGGGCCAATTAGTGATTGGTAATTTAGAGGGGCAAAGTGTTGTGGTGATGCAGGGCAGAGCTCATTACTATGAAGGTTATAGTATGGCTCAAATTGGATTGCCAGTTCGTGTAATGAAATTGCTTGGTGTTAAGACATTGTTTGTTACTAATGCGGCTGGAGGAGTGAATCCTGAGTTTGAGCCTGGAGATTTGATGTTAATAACTGACCATATAAATCTAATTGGAATGGGCGGTTTAAGTCCATTGCGTGGACAAAACATTGATTCTCTAGGACCTCGATTTCCAGATATGATGAATGCTTATAACAATGTTTTACGCGATATTGCAGTGGGAATATCAAGTGAAATAGATATAGGTTTACGGCAGGGAATCTATGCATCGCTAGCAGGCCCTAATTTCGAGACTCCAGCGGACCTACGGTTTCTTCAGGTTATCGGAGCTGATGCAGTAGGTATGTCTACGGTTCCAGAAGTGATTGTTGCTAGGCATTCCGGAATCAGGGTTCTGGGTATATCAGGTATAAGTAATAAAGCTAATTTGGATGGTAATACACCTACTTCTCATGAGGAAGTTATAGAGGCAGGAAGAGTTATAGTACCCAAGCTTGTAGCTATGATTAGGGGTGTGCTAAAAAATATTGTTTAAGTAGCCTATAGTGTGCGATTATGATAATTGATTTTCTAGAATCCTATGAGGATTTTCTATACGGTTGTATAGCAGTGTTGGCGTTATGGTATCTAAGGTCTTACCTGGTTGCAGATCATCAATTGCGTATAGGCGCATATATTGTTGAGCGCGAAACTGCAATCCGGGGAA
>DDZT01000110.1 GCA_002346435.1 Anaerolineales bacterium UBA3001 | reverse complement strand
ATATCTGCTTAATTTTCTCTGAACATCTCCAATAAAATCCGTATCTTCTTCAATCTCCATAAGTAATTTCTTGCTATCGCGCGACGGTAGATCTACACAGGCTTGTAACATTGCTAAACGATTTTGGTCATAATTAAATGCTTGGGCCAGAATCAATGGATTTCTACATTCTGTAGCACGTTGCAACCATACTTTTACATCTCTATACATTAGCTTTTCCTTTGATCCTTCACAGCACTAATAACTGTGTTCCATACTATTCTTAGTCTGTCGCGCTCAAAAACCAACATTGCTAAAGCAAACAATATCAAGCAGATACCACCTTTAATTGCAGCACTAACCCACATCATACTAGGCAACCAAGGTAACAATATGTGCAGCATACCATAGGCGACCAAACATGTCAGTGCAGGAAGTTTGTAGATGTCTAAAGTTGACCACCCTAGCTCCTGGCTAACATACCTATCAGCTATCCACAGACCTATAATCGTCATTACACTAACTGATACAGCCGCTCCAGCAGCACCCCATAGCAAGACTGCACCAGGGCATACCAGGACCAAGAAAACAGCCTGGTAAGCTACTGTGCGACGCATACGCTTCTCTTTGCGCAATGCGAGTAGAAGCTGACAAGCATTCTGATATAGTGGACGAAGCAAGATGAACCCAGACATGAGACGAAACAAAGGTACAGTATCCAACCACCGCGGACCCAAAACTATTGTGACAACTTCTTCAGTAGCAGTCAAAGCAAAAAGTCCTGACAGGAAAATAATATTTGTTAGCAGCCATGTCAAGTTTTCATAGACAGTTCTTAGTGTGTTTGTATCTCTAGCAGCACTTCGGGAATATAGTGGAAGTGCAATCTGACCTATCATTCCCGCAAAAACGTCCATCGGCATTTTGCCAGCAGAATAGGCGCGAGAATAAAATGACTCTGGTAATATTCCGGAAGACATCCAGACTTTGTTGCGTGTCTGACTAATTGTCCCTACAAGCCAATCATCAATTTGAAAAACGATTTTGCCAAGCAATCCAGTTGTCCAAATCGTGAATCCAAATTCCATAAGTTTCCGAGCAAGTGATGTGTCCCAGACCAATCTAGGGTACCAACGAGTCACAAAAACCGCCCCTAATCCAATTACAACCACAGGTATGGCTACATCCACAAGAATTGCTGCTAGGTAATATCCTTGCCATGCCAAAACAATTGAAGTAATTAGACCTATAACACCATGCAAAATAGTTAAACGCGCTAGAATATCATGGCGTAATCGCCTCTCAATCAAATATCGGGGGGTAGAAGTCAAGCTCTCAAACCCAATCAAAATCAACAATAGAAATACTGCTAACCACACATTTTGTGACCAATGGTTAGGTACCTCACCAACTAAAAACAATACGTTTGGTGCTATCCAATAACATATAGCTGCCAAACCTAATCCACTCCACGACAAAAAATTATCCAACCAAAACTGTACTGACAGGGTTCGCGATGACTCATCTTTCCAGGTCACTACTACAGTCCGAAAATCAAATCTAAATACACTAAAGTAAGTCACCCACGCTTGGCCAATTGCAACCATACCAAAATACTCAGGGGGCACCAATCTGGCTAATATGACTGTTTTTACTATACCTAGAGCAAAGAGCCAATAATGAGATGCGCCTGACCACAGGGTGCTAATCACTGCGCTCCCGCTTAGATTATCCTCCACTGCATCAATTGAAGAAGAATCCAATCTCATGCGCCAAGCAACTGTTCGATAAAATCTATTGTATGTGAAGCAATTTTTTCATTTGTATACTTCTCTACTGCGCGCAAGCGACCTTTATTAGCCAAATCTAGTCGCTCGGGTTTATTCTCAGAAAGTTGTTGCAATGCATCACACAATCTGTTCGAATCACCCTCTGGCACTACTATCCCACTTGAACCAATTACATTTGGAATTTCTGCAGAATTCGATCCTATTACTGCAACTTCACAAGCCATTGCCTCAATCAACACATGACCAAATTGCTCCTTCCAATGCGATGTGGTTAGTGAAGGTAGTACAAATACATCCATTGCTTGCATGAATTCAGGAATCTGAGCATGCGGCACAGACTTGTGTAGATGCAAATTTTTGCCTGTAGGTAGAGTAGAACCCCAAACCCGTAGTTCGTCCTCCATCTCACCACTCCCCACAACAAGTAAATCAAATTGACCTTTAAAGATATCCAACGAATTCATCAGTACCCTCAATCCTTTTTCAGGCACTAGACGCCCAGCATAACCAATCACAAATTGGTGCAAACCAAGACGCTCTTTAATATCCTTGCCATCGCCACCAGAAAACAGGTCAATGTCAACACCTAATTGTGGCAATATAGTCAAAGGACCTGTATAACCCTGCCCTCGCACGATAACTTTCGCCTCACTATTGCCAACTATAGCTCCGTCAGTACCAGCTATGTTAAAACGCTCTATTGTTCTAAAAGGTTGGCGAGTACGATATGGTAAATTCCACCATGTGAAGAAAACTATTTTAGCTTGCGGCGCAAATTTACGTTTGTACAACAAGAATTGCGTGTAGGATAGAGCTCCAACACCATTTTCCACAACAATCACATCTGGTTGAAAGTTTTGCATGTATAAGTCCAAAGACAGATATATAAACCGCATTTCATTGCCTGGCAACAAAATACGAGTAGGAAAAATCTTATAAGATGCATCCTTGTCAATATACGGATATATAGTTCCTAATACAGGTTCCTTCCATAGATGTGGTACTACCACAGCCAGCTCAATATCACTTTGTGCGACCATAGATCCAAGTTTCTTCTGATTTTCACCCACTAAATAAGTGTGACTAGAATATAAGACTCTCAAACCAAGTCTCCTTGCGTATCTATTTTAGAATCGCTCCAAGCTTCGATTACTCCTCGCCAAATACCAATAACATTAGCTACACTTTCAAACCCAGCTGCTACCAAGAATGGTATGAAATCGTTGAATTGTCGGGGTGAATGCCTCAACAATCTCAATGACTGGCGTGCTATTGGAATGCAAAATATAAGATTTGACGACAGAAAAATGGTTTGCCTTAGTGTTCTAAGCAGCAATCCAACCCTAGAAATATTGTCGCGCTGATACCAAATCTGAGCAACACCTTGCCCACGACCTACACGTTGCATAAAAAACTCAATCGTTTCTGTAGGCATAATGTGGCCGACAACAATGCTTCGGTCAAATACTCGCATATAACCATTGCTCTCCAAGAGCTCCCCAAACCAACCATCCTCACCGGCCACCAGTGGAACACTTCTACCTTCGGGAAATAAGCCTACTGCTATAGCAGCATCTCTTCTACATGAAAACCCTTCAGTCCAATTCATATTCACTGTGGTGTCAGGACCATAATACAATCTGTGTTGTGATTGGATATAGCGAGGAAACAACATGTCAATGTTAGTTACCTCACTCTCTACTAATACATAGTCAGCACCTTGTCGATAATGTTTGTCAAGCCTTATCAGAAAATCAGAGGGTAAATGTACATCAGCATTAAGAATCACCACTACATCTCCTTCGGCAATTAGAATACCCTGATTGCGAGCAGCGGAACGACCAGATCCTCTAGTTTGACGCACACACTTAATTCTCTCATCTACAAATTTGCTAACCAATTCAGGAGTACGATCTGTTGAATCATCTATGACTAATACATCAAAATTTGAATACTCAAGTGTAGATAGAGTCTCGAGAGTAACACCAATATCACTTTCTTCGTTATATGTAGGTATAACAATGGTGAAACTCGTTGGTGTTTCAGACTGAGAAATATTCTGGGTAGACATCATGAAAAGCCTTAAGAAGCGATTTAGTCATTACTTTACGACTAAAGGATTCGTGTGCTAAGCGTATAGAATTATTGCTAAACCTTTCTCTTAAATGAGGGTCTTTAAGTAATCGAGTAATATGTTTGGCCATATGATAGTCATCATTCAAATCAACCAAGAAGCCAGTTTCACCATCAACAACTATATTGTCTGGACCACCACAATTTGTAGATACCACAGGGACACCACATGCCATAGCTTCCAAAACAGAAATGCCTAAACCTTCTTGATTAGAGGCAAGCACGAAAACTTCAGCTCCTTGATACAGGGATATAAGTTGCTCCTCAGTTTGACGGCCTACGAAATCGACTTTAGATGATACTCCAGCCTCAGAAGCAGACTCAAGTAAGTAATCATTAGGTTCATCACCAGTGAGGACTAGTCTCACATCAGACAACTCCGTAAGCACTCTCGCAAATGCCTTGAATAACATACCTACATTCTTGCGCGGATCGTTTATCCTACCTGTGAACAGTATATAACTATCACTATTTTTCTCTTGAATAGTACATCTGGGATGAAACAAGTCTGTATCAACGGGATATACAATGGTTCGAACTTTTCCTGTAACAGAAGGAAATTTATCAAGAATCTTATTGGCTATATATTCTCCGTTAGCAATAACCATAGTAGCATTTTCTATTACTAATTTCTCCTCGTACTGTAAAAGTCGAGCAGAAAGACCAGTGCCTGTTTTTGCTGCCCATGCATCACCTGCTAGTGCACGACCATCAAGTTCATCTTCATACAGAGTGGAAATCCAAACAATGTATCTTTGCCCGGTTAGGGCCACCGGCAAACCACATTGTGCTGCTCCAGACACTACTATCTGTATTGGAAATTTGTAGCGTGAATCCTTCATCCATAGCCAGGGCCAAAAGTAAGTGGCCCAGATTGGTAGCGGCCAATAAGGAAATGAAATGCCTTGGTAATCTTCAAACTGGGTTTCAGAAGGTGTTGCATGTGTCAACAAGTATTTGATCTTTGTCATCCAGTTTCCTGATGGTACTTGATCAGTAGCCGTATACATCAAATGCGGATGATGCCCAGAATCACGCAGCATCTCTCCAACTACACGTACTTTAGCCATAACCCCACCATGCTGCAAGGGTTCAAGTGTATGAATGCATACTTTAGTCATAGCAGATTTTTCTAGCCAAAAAACTCCTTTGTCAAAAGTTTGGTTTTTTTATGATTGAGGGTCTTAGCGTAAACATATCGCAAATACAAATTCGTGCAATCTACAATAATTGTCCATTCCAAATTTCGTCATAGTGTCCCTTAATCTCACTATGATAATTTTCCCACGTAAACTGCCTAACATATTTACGTGCAGCTAATCCCATCTGTCTAGCAATTTGTGGATTTTGGTAAAAGTACATAAGTTTTGCTGCAATAGATTTGCTATCGCGAATAGGAACGACAAATCCATCCTCTTCATCACGAATATCAGCACCAACATTCTCAGTAATTATCAGGGGTATTCCACAACCAGCTGCTTCATAGACTACCATTCCAAATCCATCCTGCAATGATGGAAGTACAAACACCGATGCCTGTTGATAATAATGGGCAAGCTTTTCTTGCGGCACAAAACGGATATGTCGGAATAAACCTTTGTATGTAGATATGATTTCTTTTGCATCCGGATACTCATCGCCAACAAGCAGCAATTCGCTATTCGGCAAATCCAATTCCTTATAAGCCTCCAAAAGATATGAGATACCCTTTTGCTTACTCAATCCACCTGCATACATGATTCTAAAAACATCATCTTGCTTATCTCCAGGATAAAATCGCCCAGGGTCAAAACCAAGATGTACACGCCGTAGTTTATGCTCCGGAACACCCTCTTGAAGCATTGTGTTCCAGACAAACTGCGATGGTACAAAAATATAGTCCGCAAGTTCATATTCTGCTAAATGTCGTTCTATCAACAACTTATTAATTTTCCTGTTAAGCCTATTTTCTCTTACATCTAAAGACAATATTTCAGCTTGAACATTAGGATGAGCTGATGACCGACTAACAACAGTAATCGCCCTATTATTTTTTGCAACCCTGAGACACTGTAAACCTTGATTGTTGAAAACATGTACAATATCTGCTTCTTTCACATAATTAGCAGCCAGCCTGTCGTAAATATCATCACCAATTAGGTAGGACGCCAAACGACCAGTAGTTCCAGGAAACAGACGTATAAGCGCGGCACAAACAGTAGCAAGCTGAATTTGTGTGATTTTACTTTTATCTATACCTGATTCATATTTGTTAAACACTGATGTGATGAACCTTTGCAAATATCCAGCCGCTTGCACTCCTCGAGCGAGATGATAAGCATGAAAAACTCCAGCGGACGAAACAACTATGTTAGGTTGACGTAGCATGACTATAGTATTACTATCTCAATTAACACTTATACAACAATTGTTGCTTATATATTTTCGAATCTATCTTATCCTGCAACTTACAATGCGATTCAAGTACCATTATAAAATCATCATATTGCGTATCAGGAACATCACTGCAACCTAACACCCCATCCACGACAACAAAATCAGGTTGCAGGTTTTCAACGAACTGCTTTTTTGATTGAGAAAGACTATCTTTTGCCAAGGCACTAATAGACTCCATATCTGGCACACCAACCCACCAGGAAAGACTGCCTTGTGGAGCAACCAGATGTTCATCTAAGTAAATAATTTTGTTCTGCATTGCATACCACCAATATTGCTTAGCTAAAACCCTAGATTCTGCAGGAATTTGCGACAATATCTGCTGAGCTTCCAACTGATATGAATCGCTCACACCGGAATTATCGCCACTAACCAAATACACATCGCCTGTAACATTTAACACTACATATAGCGATAAAATGATATTACTGCAGTACCTGTTAAGCATATTCCAATTTGTCCTAAGACAAATCCTTCTAACTGCAGCCACACCTAAAACAAAGTAATAAGGTATCCACAACAACGAATAACTTAACCACGCATGATCACTATTAATCATCATGAATGTGAAACTAGACACAAGCACTAGACCTCCAAGCCTCTTTAAGTCGACATTATCGCTTATATATGCACTTGTTACGCCCAATAAGAAAAGTAATGCCTGTGGTATAGAAACAAAAGGAGCTATCCATCCAAAGTTTCTCCACCAGAATTGTACAAAGTTAGCAGCCGGTCCTAAGTTCAACCAATTGTTTTCAACAGATACTAATCTATAGCCTACAACAGTCTCCAATAACAATGTATCACCAGCATTAATATTGCTTAACAATAAAGTAATATCAGTACCATAACGTACAATTAGTACGATTGCTGTAGCAGCTAACATTCCCAATACGGTTATGCCTAGGTATGTCCACCAATTTTTTTGAGGATCGTCATTACACGGTTGCCATACAATCATCAACAATATAGGCAAAATCAAGTGTATATTGATGACATGAAAATCTAATTGCAGTATAAGCAACATTCCTAGGCAAAAAAAACGCCGCCAGCGTGGATTATCCAACATATATTTGACCCAAACTACTGACATAGTACCAATCGCCACTGCTAGAATATCGGGCCTAGCCAAATGCCCCGAATATGTCGTTAACCAAGCAGTGCCCACTAACAAAGCTGCCCACAAACCGGTTTTTCTATTTGCATACAAATTACCAATGAGAAATGTAGCAAAGACTAGCAGTACTAGACCAAAAAGGGATACGATCCTAGCTGCAATTAGAGTGTTTCCTAATATGGAAAAAACCACACCAAGTATCATCCAGTACCATCTACCATGAAACAAATAAAAGTAAGCATCTAACGGTGGCCAGGTATGCCCAGTCGTTATAGCATCATAATATTTGATTGCCGTACGCCCATAAAATGCTTCATCACACGTTGGTGCTGGATATTCAAGCAGTGTCAAGAAATGAAAACCGAATAGCGCCACAAACAAACAGAAAGGCAAGAAACGACTATATTGGTTTATTGCATACATAAGTTGATCAAAACATTATTTTCCATATTGTTCGTAAATACTCGGCAGTATTAGTCCAAACCCGCATTTTGCTAGATGATTTCTTTACTGAATAGTCATATATCATTGGACATTCTGTCGCTTCAGGACTAAAAGCTCTTAGCTTAATGAGCATTTCTGCATTACTTACAAAGCCAGTGGATGCAATGAAATCACCACCATAAGTTTTAAAAGCAGTTTTCAATAAGACTGCCCTATAAGCCCTAAAAAAGAGTGTATAGTCACTAACACCATTTATAGGAAAAAGTAATCTAAGCAAACGATTAGCATTAATACTAAAGAAGCGTCGCCGCCATGGGAAATTAGGTAAACCACCCCCCTCGCAATACCGTGAAGCACATACAATGTCATAACCATCACTAATTTTCCCAGACATCACAGACACCAATTCAGGCACGCTGGTTCCATCCGCTTCCATTGTGATTATGACATCGTTATTATCCGAATCTCTGGTAGCTTCACGAAGACCTGTATCAAATGCACGTGCCACTCCCATATTCGTCACGTGACTCAGCAATGTCAGCGGCATTTCGTCGGAAAGTTTCTCAACAATGGAAAGTGTATCATCTGTGCTTCCATCGTTTACCACGTACAGCCTGAAATTACTTTGGTCATTAGTGAGATGTTCGTTCAGACGAATCAACACAGAAGCTATCGAGTCAGCCTCATTATAAGCAAGCAGTATTATCCGTATACAATATGTCATCAATACATTACCGAACACAAGCTAACTATTCAATGGAAGATCATCCAATTGCACATTCATCAATAAAATTAAAAGTTCTCATTGAACACTTTTCCCAGCTGTAATCAGATGCCTTTTCATACACACGCTTAGACATCCTATCTCGCAAATTCACGTCAATAATCATCGTATTTATCGCCTCAGAAATTGACTGCGGGCGTAAAGGATCAAATAAAACACAACTATCACCTAAAATATCTGTCATGGGTTTCCTATTTGAGCATGCAATAGGTAGTCCCGATGCCATAGCCTCAAGCAATATGTTCGGGAAGTTTTCACAAGTAGAGGCAAAAACAAAACCATCTGATTTGTGAAATACATGTTGTAATTCAGTATGAGCGATATTGCCATAACATCTAATAAAGCTTCTGTCGGTGTCCCAAACATTCAACGCTTTAGTTAGCTTTCTGAGAGCAGGTCCATAAGCTGAGCCTACAATATCAAGCACTATGGGAATGCCTTTCTTGCGCAACTGCGATACTGCCGCTACTACATTCCATTGATGCTTATAAACATCTACCACTGATACATATAGTAAACGGAAAGGATCTTCCATTGAGTAAGATTCAAGTCTCCGCTGTTTCCTAGGTTCACAGAAAAATCTAGAGTTTATACCATGAGGAATAAGCGCTGTCTTCCCTCGGAATTTGCCAATCTGACTAATAACTCGATTACGCGCATAATCACTAAGGAATATAACTCCGGATGAATTATTAAACGTGCGAGACTGCAGAATTCGAAGAAAAAATAAACGAATCAACATATAGCTGATGCCATATCGAAAAGCTTCACCCATTTCATAAGGAAGCATATTCCTAGACATCGAGATCATTGGAATCGAATGATTGCCCGCTATTCCACCAGGTACCAGAATGCAATCGCATACATCCTGGGCTAGATATGGTAATTTACGCATCTGCCAAAATAGTCTCCTAAGAGATGATCCATTTATATCTGGGACCGTGATTACTTCTATCCCTTTAGTTCTAGGTATTTCTGCACGCAAATTATCACTAGCCCAAACAGTAATGTTCATCGTATTATCAGTTACACCATTCATGTGTGAAAGAAGATTTATTAAGTGGTTGGTACCTCCGCCAGACACCAAGTTTGAAGCATCAATTCCGTAACGCATCTAAATATTATTGTCCGTTAACCACATCATGGATGATCTCAATTGCTTTAGACACAGGCCAAGTTTCTGCAGTCACACGAGCTGCCCTTCCCATATCAATCATTTTCTCAAAATTAATCATGGACCACTCAAGATGGTCTGACAGCTCTGAAACATCA
>DDZT01000018.1:114450-115149 GCA_002346435.1 Anaerolineales bacterium UBA3001 | reverse complement strand
CTACCAACAGTAGCCACCATTACTAATGATCCAGGTCCACCACCAGTTAGGAAATGATTCCTGGCTGCAAAACTTTCACCTTCAGCTGCAATAAAACGATGCAAGTAATAATGATTGACAAATCCAATATCAATTTCACCTGCGGCTGCAGCAGCTACTTGAGGAGTATTCTTAGGATATACGCCAACATCATTGGCCATTATTCCTTGAAGCCATTCCTTAGTTTTCTCTTCTCCCCATTCAGATCTCAGAGCTGTAACCATTGCCTGGAATGAACCATTAGTTGGAGCCCAACCAAGTCGTCCTTTCCATTCTGGTTCTACAAAACCCCATAAATCATCTGGTAAATCAGTTGCAGGATCTATAGTTGCAGTATTGTATACAACAACCCTTGCCCTACCTGATACGCCAACCCAGTCTCCATTTTTAGATTGAAAACCTGAGTCGACCTTAGCCAAAGTATCTGCTGGTAATGTTGCAAACATACCGGCTTCAGCTACTGCTCCAGCTCCACCAGGATCTTGTGCCCAGAAAACATCGGCAGGGCTATTATTGCCCTCTTCCATCAACACTGCTGCCATTTCAGCAGTTTTGCCATACTTAACTTCTACTTCTATACCTGTAACAGCAGCAAACTGATCGATAATGGGCTGCACTAGGCTCTCTGAACGTCCAGAATACACCACTAGACTTCCTGGA
>DDZT01000018.1:61852-114101 GCA_002346435.1 Anaerolineales bacterium UBA3001 | reverse complement strand
CTTTTCGACCTCTACCACCTTTTCAACAGGAACCTCCTTGACAACCTCTACTACTTCGGGCTGACAAGATGCTACAAACAAACTAGAAACTATTAATGAATACAATATCATTTTTGTACTACTAACAGTGTTCTGAAATCCAATCTTATACATATAGCTATTTGCCTCCTAAAAAATTTTTTTCTGGTAAAACGCAACATTAAAACAACAAAATATAATAATTATTTACATTAACACTCTCCTGATCAATATTGATATATATAATATGTTGACTATGTAGTAATACCTAAGTGGATAACGCTTAAATCACAATGTCAAATTTTCTTCATCATTAACACAGTTAGCACAATAACCCTCAAAACACACACAAGCATGAGTGAATTTCGCGCCAGTTAATGCCGAAAATTCTTTTTGGACTTGAACAATCTTGGGGGTTTCAACTTCTATGATCTTACGACAGCCAAGGCATGTAAAATGGTAATGCTCACCTTTATTAACCGATTCATAATACTCTACATTATGATCACGAGCAAAATAGCGCTGCTCAATTAATTCCATATCCTTGAGAATACTAAGCGTCCTATACACGGTCGCAATATTCAAATTGCTATTTTGTTGCTTGGCTCTTCTGTACACCTCTTCCGCGTCCAGATGATCTCCAGTTTGATCTAGTATAGAAAGAATAAGTTTGCGCTGAGGCGTCATCCTTCGACCTGCAGCCCTTAAACGTGATTCAAGAGAATTTTTTGATTCCATCTTACACCTCTGACTTTGTCATTAATGTACTGTATAACTATTACATTAATCATACAATTTGTGAGAACAAACAGCTATTGCAATTGATTCGCAATAGCAATAGTGGCAATCATAACACAAACTTTTGCCTAAATCAAACAAATGTTAATAGTAAATTACATTATTGCTATTGAATAGCATTATCAATTCTATATTGAGTATTAAAAAACCGTGGTAAATCTAGACCGAGTAGATACTAACGCTGAACAAAAATAGGTACATCTTCACTCCGAGTAACATTTCCAGCTGCGTCAGCCGCACGAATATGAATAGTATGTGAACCCAATGTATCTATTTTCCAACGCGTAGCAAAAGGAGCAATTGTCCTAGTTTCAACTTGTTTGTCATCAACCCATATTTCTACAAAAGCCACTGAGAAATCATCGCTGACATCTGGTTGAATGACAATCGACTCTTCATCAATATTGACAACCTGTCCAGCCCATGGGGCAGTTATACTAACAACAGGAGGCTCATTGTCTACTGTCACCTGGACTGTAGAGATGTCAAATTGTTGATCATTCCGTATTAGTAGCAGCTGTAGAGTATATAGTCCAGACAATCCAGTAGTATCCCACTGTTGTAAAACACCGTCATCTACTCTTTCATAATTGTCTTCTCCAAGCTGAGACCACTTATCTGGATTCATGCCTTGTCCATACTGTAATCGATAGTATTGAAAGTCATTGCCTGTTGCAGAACCTTCTATAGAAACATTTCCTCTTACATAATCAAATGGTAGAGGTAAAGCAATTTCGGCTGCTTCCATAGTTGCAGCTTGCTCATTCCCTTGAACCGTATCATACTCGTATGGCGGCTGTGGTATACCCTCATTTACAATCCAATCAGCAGCCCCTGAAGGAAGAATCTGAAAAACTCTATCTTCAATTAACTCTGGCGGCGTATAAACAGTCGCTAACTTACCGGTATCTCTATTAATCTTAAACGACTGCCATATGTCGTCCAGGGAGACCGGCTCAGTTCCAATGACAAATACCTCGCGAACAATATCCTGACAGTCATCAGTTGGTAACAAACCGGATGGATAACATACTTTAGTCTCCTTAATACCTACAGGACGATCCCATCCAATAGGTGCAAGATTCATAGAACGCACGCCATAAGTCATGACGGCATTCCAAATAGGAGCGGCTCCATTAGACCCGGTAACCTCTAGCATTCCTGTGGAGTCATTATTTCCTACCCAAACTCCAGCCACTAAATGAGGTGTGTAACCTGCAGTCCAGCTATCAACATAATTGTTTGTTGTGCCAGTTTTGGCCGCAGCGGGACGTCCCAACTCCAAAGAATTAGGATGACCAAAAGCAGGAATGCGAGATCGTTCATCAGAAAGAACATGATTCATCAAATAAGCTAGTTCAGGACTAAGTACGGGTTGGGTATCAGGACCTGTAAACTCACAGGATGATTCGCCGTCCATTCCACAGTATGTCAATACACTACCATCCCTGTCCTTAATGTTAAGAATCGCAACAGGATCCAAAGATCGAAAACCAGTTCGAATCTGAGATTCATGCGCAGGTTTACCAGACATAATTCCATTATTAGCAAACACACTATAAGCATAGGTTAGATCCATCAAGCTGACTTCACCTCCACCTAAAGTTAAAGCTGGACCATAATTGTCAGTATCACCATCCAATGAATTAATCCCTAATTTATGAGCAGTGCGGAGTACATTATCTACACCCACCATGGTCATTACTTTTACTGCAGGTACATTGAGTGATTGAGAAAGTGCTGTACGAAAGCTAACGGGGCCACTAAAAGAGCGATCATAATTTTCGGGCACATATGAAACACCAGAATCTAATGGGAATGCTGTCCTTACATCGAGCACCATGCTAGCAGGAGTATATCCCTGTGAAAATGCAGTGAGATAGGTAAAAGGCTTGATTGTAGAACCAGGTTGACGCAATCCAGTTGTAGCTACATTATAACTACCATCTATGGCACGATTCCAGTAATCATAAGAACCAAGCATCGATAGTATCTCACCGGTTCCCGGATCTTGTACAACAACCGCCACGTTACTAACGTTACGATCAACACCTACATATTTGCTAGCGATGGGCGGTAAATATGCCGCCGCCTTACAATCACTACTGTCAGACGTTGATACAACTGTATTTGGATCTAAACCACTTAGACGGTCAACGTGAGTACGAGCAACACACTCTACCTGTTGCTGTAAATCAAGATCTAATGTAGTGGTGATGCGCAAACCACCGCGCTGGACTAAATCCTCCCCTAATAACGATTCAGCCTCATTTAATACATGGAAAACAAAATGTGGAGCATCAATGTTAAATCGACTACTTGCCGGTTGCAACCTGGCAAAAACATCATCAGCGAGAGCTGCACGTACATCTTCATCAGAAATATAACCTTGTTCTAACATCGAATCTAAAACTAAAACCTGTCGCTTCCTTGCTGATTCAGGAGCATCAATTGGATTTAGACCTGGTGACTGCGGAATCGAGGCTAACAATGCGCTCTCAGACAAACTCAGTTGCACTGCAGGCTTTCCAAAATATACTCTTGATGCTGCATCTATTCCATAAGCAAGATTCCCATAGAAATTAGTATTTAGGTACCACTCAAGTATTTGTGCTTTGTTGTATCTTGTCGTAGCTTCACGTGCAATTAGCACTTCACGCAACTTACGAGAGTAACTGGTGTCCGCATACATACCAGGAGCAATAATCACATTTTTTACTAACTGTTGAGTAATAGTACTCCCACCTTGGATAAGACCGGGACAATCCTCAGGGCGCAATACACAAATTGGTCTGCTTAAGTTGGCACCAAAAGCCCTTAACATACCAAGTAGGTCGTAACCTGCATTTTGATAAAAAGTTTTGTCTTCTATGGATATAGTAGCCGTCTGGAAACGCACTGGTATCTGCTCAAGATCTAACCACTGCCTATCTCCAGCACGAGGATCAATCACTTCGTACAAAACCTTCTGGCCAGTACGATCAAAAACCTTTGTAGTCTGAAAAAACTGGTTACTGGAAGTATGAAATGCTAATTCCAGAGACGCAGCACTAGGCAAATCAACAACAACCTCAGAATATACTCCCAGCACTATTACGGCTCCAGCAGTAATAGACGCAAAAATAATCATTACAGCCATTAGCAACAAGCCAACAAACCACGGCCGCATACTACGTAGACCACTTTTGGCACGACGACGACGTGCGCGCCTGTCGCGAACAATATGTATTGCGTTAGGCATTTTGTGATTATAGTACTAGTAAACTAAAACCATCTCTAATATTTAGTCGCCTAATTCTGGCAATTTCCTTTCTATAACAAGCACATGCGATAAACCTAACCATCGTAAAACAGTGCCCTCAAGAGCCTGTAGTCCATATCTGATCATCCTACCAAGCACACCCCATTTACGCACAATATTGTCATATCCCCCAAAAATTACTGTATGTGAAACAATTTTTACCTGATGTTCACTAAACAAACTTCTGATTTCGGAAGGCAAGTAAGTGCGCACATGTGGTGCCAAAATATTGCGCAAAGCATTAGGTAAATAATTAATAAGAGGTACATTACCGAAATGATATTTGTCTCGCCAATAAATTCCGTGTGTTTCCACAGGATACCAACGGTTCGGAACAAAAATTATAGCTCGTCCTCCACCAACACCGTTTTCTTTGTCAGGCATCCGCAACACACGTATAATTTCATTGGCCGCTATATTGTCATCTTGAACATGTTCTAGAACTTCGTGAGAAATAACATAATCGAAGCACCCATCCGAATACGGCAAATATTCACACTGACCAGCAACCAAAAGGTCTGAATCAACAACGGAAGATGTCAAACGTGATACTTCAATATCAAGTCCATGTACACTTTTATAATATTTACTCAACTCACGCACATACATACCCAATCCGCATCCATCTACTAAGATACGACTAGCAGAGTGTACAGGTAGTGCAGATAGTATCATTTGCAAACGTCGCTGCTGACCTTCTCTCCATAAATAGGAAGGCTCTCCTCTTAAAGCAGCTTGGTTAGAATACTGGTTCATTTCATACCCCAATGAAACGCTACCGACCCCAACATCACCTTGCTAAAACCGACATTTCTGAAACCAATACTAGACATTAATTCTGCCAAATCCTCAGCTGACAAGAACTTATCCGTTGATTCAGAAAGATATTTGTAGGCAGCACCATGTCCAGAGATTAATTGTCCTAACAATGGAATCACACCAAAAAAATATGGCTTAAGCATCGATCTTAGCCATGTGTGTCGAAATGGACTAGTATCCAAACACAACAAGTTTCCCCCTTTATTTAATACACGATATTGTTCCTTTAGTGCCGATGTCACATTGCCCACATTACGCAAGAGAAATGCCGACATCACTACATCAAAACTGTTTTTTTGGAACGACAAACTGAGCGAATCAGCGGCCAGCCAACAAACACTATCTGCATTCCTACGAGCACGCGCTACATTCAACATGTTCTCGGAAAAATCTGCGCCCACACACATTATGTCAGTATTGTCATGTACAATTTCTAACAAAAGATCTCCTGTACCTGTACCGATATCCAAAACACGTCCATTATTCGGCAATCTAGTCTGATTTAGCAAAGTACGACGCCAATATTTATCATATCCGAATGTGATTAGGCTATTCATAAGATTATAACGATGAGCAACAAGGTTAAACATAAACCTTATGTCATCAGGTTGTTTGCGAATATATTTACGCATTATATTTATCAGGGAGATAAGATTACTGAATTTATACTGCTAGAATAGTATAAAGCTTCTATCCATTTATCATCCTTCATAAGCCATCCATCATACTCCCTTTGCGCTGATACAGCCGTCCAACCATCGAGATTAAATGGTACTTCCGGATCATCTGCTGCAATCCATACCCCATTATATTTCCTTGCAAAGTGCAAGTGTGTGGCACTAGAATAACCCCCCTCACATGATGGGTGACCAATTAAGTCGCCAGTTTTCAAAATCTTCCCGACTGGCACTCTGTCAGCATAATAGATGTGCATATACAATAAGTTCCAGCCGGTTTGCTCATACCCATCACCATCAAAATCCTGAACCACTGCACCTTCAGATGATCGTACTATTTGCCCATCAGCAGAAGCACGTATCCACGCTTGAGAAACTTGACATCCACTTGCACCGTCAGGTGGACCAAAATCGATCCCCGCCCAAGCACTACCAGAATCCCAACCTCCATGAGGTCCTCCTGTAAAATACCATACCTCATTTCTATCCCAAGGCCATTCAAAGTCCGGCTGCTCCAAATATGCAGGTAATAACGGTTCATAGGCATATCCAAACGCACTACCGAACATTTCGGTATAAAGTCTATCAAAGCCACTCTCACCAACAATGTCGGGCCAGACATCAGCAGAGTACATCTTACTAAAATAAAATTGTACAGCCACTGTACCAGCATTGATACCAGGCGCAATTGCTAACTGCGATCCATCTATCAAATCTAGTACTTGCAAAGCATCCTCTCTCCATCCGTAAAAACCATAATTTAGAGTATCAGCCACCCACGACAATTGTCTTAAGAGTCCTTTGTATCCTGATCTAACATATCCAAAGGGATATGTTAGCGAAACATCACCCGCACTGGACCCCATCACCCAACCAGTTTGTTGCTCTAAAATAGCAATCAATAAACGAGGATTAACTGAGTAATTCTCAGATACATACTTAACAATTTCAGCCCCATTTCGAGTAATACCACGATGGTCTGTTTCACTAACTGTATTTAAATAACTGTCCCATTTGCTCAAATACTCTGTAATATCAAATCCTATCTGACCTGGACCATAGACTAGTTCAGAGTCAGGAATAAGTTTATGATTAGAGCCTAATGGGAGATAATTATCTGGTATTTCCAAGGATTGTCCTAACACCAACATGTCGTTTGCCGGCAAACTGTTTGCTTCTCGCAGGGTTTTAACCGACACCTTATACATACGTGCTATTGCACTCAAAGTGTCGCCAGATTGAACCACATAATTCTTTACTGTCGGCACTACTTGCGCAGGACGCGTGGCATCAGGAGTGGGTGTACCACTAACAACAACAGTAGAATAAACTATCTCACGTACCTCACCTGGCATATAAGTCCCAGGCAACGTCCGAGGAATATCAACATTGTTTCCCACTGGAGTAACCCTTCCATCTATATCGTCCATATTGCCAACTTCATGTCGTACACAAGCAATACTTGCTGATACCATTAAAACAAACATCATGATAGGCCTATGCTCTTCGAGAAGCGTGGGAAACTTTTGCTGCAGTCGCTTCACAGCTATAAACAATTGCTTGTAATTCATTAATTAATATTCTACCGCATCACTAAGTGTATAATTATACAAATACTGCTCTAAATAATCTGATAGAATTTCCGTATTACTCACGTGCGTAATCCAAAGTCTCATACACACAATGTACATCTACCATCCATGAGTTCAAACTGGTTTAAGATATGTACTACATTACTTATATTGAACTTCACGTCTTGTAGTCAACCCAATCTACAACCCAATTCAACACTCCGGCCCCCGGAAGTAAGATATGCTAGTGCCACATTTACAAACACAGCTACTAATACAACCATCAGTCCCACAAACACTATTACTATGACACCAACTTCAACTCCTACTAATACGTCGACATCCACACCAACTAATACTGCCACACCTACTATGTTTCCCACGCGAGATTATAGCGCCACAAGCACTATAGTACCGATCTACTCGCCGATATCTAACCTGCCTGATCCTCATTTCTGGCTGAGTCGCCCAATCTCAGACGAATACAATGACTACGTCATACCAACATATAGATATGGGTCTACACAAGGAGGAACATTAAGAGTGCATCATGGTGTAGATTTCGTCAATTCATTAGGCACACCAATCAAGTCTACAATATCTGGCAAGGTTGTTTTTGCAGGTAGTGATTATTATTCTAAATTAGGTCCGACAAAAGATTTTTATGGCCGAGCCATTATTGTCCATACATTCAATCATTTTCTACATCAGCCGGTTTTTGTCCTCTACGGTCATCTTGATACTATTCTAGTTTCGAAGGGACAAACCGTAGAAACGGGAACAATACTAGGAACTGTGGGAGGGGCAGGAGTAGCTAAAGGTGGTAGTCATTTGCACATGGAAATACGAGTTGGACATAATGATTATCTTTCAACAAGAAATCCAGAGTTGTGGATACGCCCATACCCCGACTGGGGTACACTAGCTGGTAGAATAACAGACAACGAAGGCAAACTTATTCCACTAGTGAATATTACAGTGATTTCCAAGAAATTAGATGAGACTGATATTAGTCCTGTGCGTCGATACTTAACCACATATGCTGAAGGCCCGGTAAACCCAGACGAACTTCTGGGCGAAAATTTTGCATTGGCTGATTTGCCTCCCGGCATATATACTGTTGGAATCAACACAGGAAAAACTATTCAAAGACAGGACATCACTATATTACCAGATATACTGAATTGGATAGAATTTGTAAATGTTAATCCACCTTTAACATGGACTCCTACACCAATTACAACTCCTACACCAAAACAATAAAACGTTTAACTCAAAGGTGGTTTAACACAGCACTATTTTGTTTAGTGGTTCTAAACCTCCTTTACGCATGCAGTTACCAAGATCAAGACAAAAACACTGCAAACCACATTGAAACCGCGAAAACTGCTACTTTTGTTGCTTATCAAAAAACTCTACCGCCCCCATTACCACCACAACGTACTACGCCTACCATTACTCCCATGCCTACGGAGACGAAAGAGCCAACATTGACTTCCACATATACCGCCACGTACACACCTACGGTAACACCCACTCGGACTCCTATAGTACCGAAAGCCCTTCCAGAGCAACTACCATTACCAAGACAGGATTTTGCAAGTGAAACACACTTGTTCTATGGACGTCCAATGTTGGAAGGCAACAATTATCCGGTTTCACACTACCGTTATGGTATGACTTGGAATGGACTGTTAGCACCCCATTTAGGTGTAGATTTAGCTAACGATACAGGCTCTACGGTAGTAGCCATTGGTAACGGTACAGTAATGTATTCAGGAAATGATGATACTGAACTGTTTGGGTTCAGAAACGAATTCTATGGCAACCTAGTAGTGTTAAGTTTGGATCAAAAATGGAATGATAGGCAGGTTTACGCCCTATATGCTCACTTAAGCGAAACAGATGTCGCAATTGGACAAAAAGTGGTACAAGGAGACATGATTGGAAAGGTAGGAGAATCTGGTGCAGCATTAGCACCACACCTCCACCTCGAGATACGAATTGACGATGCCAGAAATTATATGTCAACTCGTAACCCAGAATTGTGGTACTCACCATTGCCAGGAACCGGTGTTGTTGCTGGGCGCATACTAGACAAAAATGGTCTCTTTATCCCTGGACACATGGTGAAAATCACCTGTGTTGACCATGGTGTACGATGGGTACAAACTTATTGGAATCAATGGACTCCACCAGATGACAAGTTTAGTGAAAATTTCGTTTTTAGTGACATTCCCGAAATGCAATGTACAGTAGAATCTGAATATGCAGGTGATACACTTAGTCAATCTATTTACATAAAGCCACAAGACATAGTGTTTGTTGTATTACAACATTCATCTGAGTAAACCAGATAATGCACATGATATTATTGCTTGTAAAATACATAAAATATAATGGCGCTTATGCGTAAAATACCAAGTAAATTTGTTCTTGGGGTTTTAGGCTCTCTATTCATAGTAAGCTGCCAAATCAATCAAGATGACCAGACTAATGAAGAATCCATAAGAGAGCCAACTCCCACACTTTTCGGCACAGCTATAAAAACACCTTCCTCATCTGAGGTTCCATCAACACCATTACCAAAAAAAATTCCAGATGTATGTGTGTTTCCAGTGTTCAATGAAGAAATAGGGCAAAATGACGAGGCTGCTGTCTATCGATTCAACTGGATATCAGGAGAAGAAAACCTAGAACTTGAAACACGAGGTGGTCCAATCACAATCCAAGGCCCTGTCAATCTCGCAAGTGGTATACGTCGCTTATTAATTGTCCATCGATATCCTTCACCAGAAATCCTTAGTGTATCATCCAACCTTAAATCGGATAGTAACATACTTTATGACACCAATACTGACTCTGCGGAGATCCGCACAAAAGATGGAGATATATTAAGCCAGACTATATACGATGATGCTGGGGACATAGGCAACCTCAAACCTGCACTCGATGTAATATCAGTTGAAAGACAATTTGCAGAAGATGGAGGGTACATAGTTAGGTTAACTACAAGTGCTCCTAACGATGGTATATATGAGACATCATTTGAAAACATAGAGCTAAGAATTGGCCTGGAACGATACGCACACCGCATTCTCGATAACGGCAAAATAGTAAACCTAAAGTATGATTCTGATGGCAACTATAATCTGTGGGATGGTACCCTTATATCGCAAGGCAATACTATAACCTGGGCACTTGAGGAGGGATCAGATGTCAGCTTCAACGTGCGGACATCTACTGCCATTAGTCTAGTAGATAACACCGCAATTTTTCCAACAGATAAGATGGACACCCTCTGGAAAGCATCACAAAATGGTTGTGGATAATTTTACAATCATCAGTCAAGGCAATTTCTGAAAAAAAGTCACATGTGACGTATACTAACAATGTTATGAGCATAATTACTAGTAAAACCCGTAACTTTTTCTATATAGTAGTGCTAATCGCATGCTACCTAACCTACGTTACCATTCGCCCTTACCTTTCCAGCATAGTACTCGCAGTTTTGACCGCTATTATGTATCGCCCACTGTACTTGCGGTTCCTCGGATGGTGTCGTGGATATAAATTTCTAGCAATGACGATTACGATGATAGCGCTGTCTATAAGTTTACTTGCACCATTATGGCTAGTAGGCAATATTACAATTAGGCAATCTCTACAATTTACTCAAGACGTCAGCAAACTTGTTACTGGAAACAATCTCACACTGCTTAATGCAATCTCACAAACCAACACACTACTAAGTGCGATACCGCTAGTAGATTATCAAGTGACTGAGGAAGCGCTAATTACTAGCGTCCAGAAAACGGTAGGTCCTATCAGTACATACATTGCCAACAATGCTCTTAGTATTGGCACCTCATCGATTCAAATAATTACTCAAGCAATAGTTTTTGTCTCTGTTCTGATTACTTTGCTGCCTATCACACCAAAAGCTTTCCAAATAGTGAAGGATCTCAGTCCACTAGACGATCAACTTGATCAAAAATACATTCAACGTATAACAGCCATGGCTCGTGCTATGGTACGTGGCGTTTTTGTCATTGCATTAGCTCAAGGAGTTGCAGCAGGTATTTTTCTTGCGGTCGGTGGCGTACCATATGTGGCTTTTTGGACTCTGCTATGTATTGTGTTCGCACTCTTACCATTAGGGGTAAATGTGATAACTATCCCAGCGGGCATTACACTAGTAGTTTTTGGTAGCGTGTGGCAAGGTCTACTAGTACTATTAGGAGGTCTTGTAGTGGTCAGCAACATAGATACATTTCTGCGGCCAATGCTTGTACCAAAGGAAGCTAGCCTGAATCCTGCACTTGTATTAATTGGTGCCCTCGGAGGACTAAGACTTTTTGGATTCTTAGGGGTAATATATGGTCCAGTGGTTATGATTTTCTTGGTCACCACTATAGAAATATATTTGGAACATTATAGATACGAGAAAACATCAACGGATACGCACTAAGTTTAGAATAATGAAAACCACAATGTTGAACGTGACCATAGGTGTGCGCATATCAGTATTAATACTGATATGCGCACACCTATTTATAGCGCCACAACAAACATCTGCTACAGGAGAAGTAGTACACGTAGTACAGCCTGGAGATAATCTATCGACAATAGCAGCACGTTATGGCACCACAGTCACTATATTAACTACGTACAATCAAATCACAGACGCAAACTTTATATGGGTAGGACAATCCGTTAATATTCCTGGTAAAAGCACAAATGCTCCCAATGAAATAAGACCCACGTATTTATCTAATACCGTTTTACGCAAATCCGTAAGTGACTTCTTAGACAAACCTTTTGTCCAGAAAAGAGTTGGGGACCGTGTATACTATTCATTCACTCCTGTAGATGAAGGTCAACCAAGAACATATTGGTTTCAATCCATCCGAAATCATGCGCATGAAAACCTCGCTTCATTAGCATATGCTAGTTTGGGTAAATGCTCAGAAGCACAGGGCATGTTACGAGCTTTTTATTACGCTCAGAATTCAGATGGTGGATTTCCATATTTGGTAACAGCCGAAACTGGCCCCGGAGCTACAACAACTACCAACATAACCTTACCAGTACTCGCATGGGAAGCATTACAAATATATAGCAAATGTGGAGATAAAACATTTTTAAAGGATTCATTCGAGGCTGGTGCTAAAAATGATGACTGGTGGTGGTTACACTCCAATCGCCGTGACCACGACCGATGCCAGGGCATGTTCTTTTGGAAAAATCATTGGGAATCTGTAAGAGATGATGCTGAATTAATCACCTGGACATCTACAAATGGAGCACAAAACCAGTGTGCGGTGGACTTAAATGCTTACTTGGTAGCTAATGATCGAGCACTCTATCTTATGGCAATAGAGCTAGGAGATAGCCGCGCGGATATTTTCAATGCTCGTGCATCCCATCTATCAAATCTGATGAATAGTCTTATGTGGAATGAAGAAGATAGCTTCTACTACGGAATATCTCGACGTGGAGGTCAAGTACGAGTACGCGATATTGGCGGACTCATGCCACTCTATGCGGGAATACCTTCAGCTGACCAGGCACAGAGCCTGGTGAAAAAACACTTAGGTCCTAATGGAGATTTTCACTCTGGGTTTGGGTTGCCTTCACTGGGAAAAAGAGAGAATGGCTATGGAAGCGCACGCCGTTGGCAAGGTGGAATGTGGCCAAGCCTTACTACTCTGGTAGTAAAAGGTCTGGTCGATTATAGCTTTATAAACGAAGCACAGCATATAACGCGTCCTCTTGTCAAAAAAATAATCGATGGGGGAACACAAAACTTCTGGGAATTTTATGATTCTGAGACAGGAACACCTAGTCATGCTCAAAATTACATATGGGGTGCTACCGTATTACCTATGGCTGAATTTGCCAGAATCCAAAACTGAAATTTCTAATGTTTGATACGTACATCTGCACTCTGGACCCGCCAAATCCCGAACAATATTAGCAACCCGCCAATTGACATAGAGAATGTAAAAGTCTCCTGAAGCAATAAACTAGCAACAACTACAGTTATTAGAGGTTCAGGATATTGAAGTGATGCTGCTAGAGTTCCCGACATATGTTTTAACGAATAATTGTAAAGTATCGAAGCCAGACCAGTACTACCCACTCCCAAAATAACTACTGAAATCCAGCCTGGATAACTAATTGCGCGAATATCTTTCCAGCCCTCACTATAAACAAATAGTGGTATTAGCATCAATAAACCTAATATCAGTACATTAAGAGTGGTCATTCCTAGATTGCTTTGATACATTAAGGTTTTTAGCATAATGGAATATAATGCCCATACAATCGCACTAGACAGTACTAACACAGTTCCTATTCCTCCAAACCTACCTTGAAACAACGCTTGCCAACTGCCCGATACTACTAGCACCGCTCCCAGACCTGCTAATAACAGCCAAACTGCTTGAACAGGTACAAATTGCTCACGCAGCCATATCCAACTCATACAAGCAATTAAAATAGGTGCAAGTGCAGACAACCAAGATGATACTATAGCAGTTGTAGTGAGCATGCCCTGTGCTTGCAGCCATTGATGTAACACTATTCCAACAAAACTTGTAAGAAATATACGAGGAAGATTGTCCCTTGAAGGAAATTGCCATTCACCACGCAATCCAACAATAATAGCGACTGTTAAAGTACCTAATAACTGCCTTAAGAAAATCATGGTCTCCAGTTTCATTTGGGGCAGTGCGATTTTGATAGCAACGAACGAAACACCCCAGAAACACACCGCAAGAATGCCCGATGCTACCGGAAGCCATATAATCATAATTGACTTCTTATGACTTAAGACTAAATGTTTGCATTTGTTCCCAATTCTGTCCCACATTAACATCAACCTTAATTGGCACAGACAATTTGTAAGCAGATTCCATAACCGGACGAACCATCTGGACTAGCTCTTCCACTTCACCATCAAAACATTCAAAAAGAAGTTCATCATGAACTTGTAACAATAGACGCACATTTGGCATACTCACTTGAATAAGTTGACCAACTTCAATCATAGCCTTCTTAATTATGTCAGCAGCTGTGCCTTGGATTGGAGCATTGATAGCCTCCCTTTCAGCACGAGCACGAGCAGCCTGATCTCCACCACTTTCCGATTTCAGTAATGGAAAATAGCGCCTGCGCCCCTCCAAAGTCTGCACAAAGCCATTTTGCTTTGCGAACTCCCGTATTTCATCCAAATATTTCTTCACACCTGGCAAACGCTGGAAATATGTCTCTATAAACTCTTCCGCCTCACCTAAAGTGATGCCAGTAGACTGCGCCAATCTATATGGTCCCATTCCATAAAGCAAGCCAAAATTCACTGCCTTAGCCTGTCTACGCTGTTCCGAGTTAACCTCATCTAAAGCAACATCAAAAACAGCTGATGCAGTGGACGAATGGATATCGACACCATTTTGAAATGCATTTGTTAGAAACTCATCACCAGAGAGATGCGCAGCAATTCGCAACTCAATCTGCGAATAATCCATGGCTACTAACTTTGACCCACTTGGGGCAACAAAAGCCCGCCGCACTTGCCGTCCTAACTCACTTCTAATAGGAATGTTCTGCAAATTAGGACTTGACGAGGCTAATCTACCGGTGACTGTTCCTGTCTGATTGAAAGAAGTGTGTACCCGATCCGTCTCAGGATTCACTGTCATAGGTAGCGCATCAACATATGTGGATTTTAGTTTTGATATCTCCCTGTACTCTAATATCTTGCGTACTACTTCATAATCTTCAGATAAAGCAGATAGAACACCCGCTGCTGTAGAATAATGACCAGAAGCAGTACGACGAGTTCCTCGTGGCGGTGATATGCTCATATGGTCAAACAAAGCGCTAGACAGTTGCTGAGTAGAATTCAAGTTGAAATCATATCCTACAATCTCCTTGATCTCACTAGTCAACAATCCTATCTGTGTATCCAAATCGCTACTAAGATTATTCAAGTAACTTGTATCTAGTAACACTCCCGTCATTTCCATTTGAGCAAGCAAAGGAATCAATAATAGCTCCATATTTAGCAAATTTATCGCATCACTGTCTTGTAGTTCTTCACTCAATATATGATAGAGACGCAATGTCATATCCGCATCAGCCGCCGCATAGACAGATGCTTTTACAACTGGTACAAGTGACATGTTTGTTTGCTTTTTTCCCTTGCCAATCAACTCTTGAATATCCTGCATTGCAACTCCCAACCGTACGAGTGCCAAATTTTTCAATGACTTGTTGCGGGTATTTGGATCAGAAATCCATTCTAACAACATAGTATCAGAACTGATAGGATCAACAACTAGTCCTAGCCTTTTCAATATTACATAATCATATTTAGCATTATGAGCCACCTTCTTGATCAATCTATTACATAAAGAACCAGACAAAGCCTCCAAAACTTGCTTCAATTTGAGTTGACCATTCGGAGCCATTTCAGAATCATGTCCCACCGGAATATAAAAAGCTTTTCCACTCTCTACAGACAAAGAAATTCCTACTAATTCGGCATCCATTACATTGGTTGATGTCGTTTCTGTGTCAAACGCAATTGTTTCAGCATTAGATAAACATTTAGTTAGGTTTTCTAAACCTTCAATTGTGTCTACCACTATAGTTCTGGTAGAACCAGCTGAGGCCACGTCATAACTAGATTGTTTTTCAGTACCTAAACCAAACGATAAACTCAATTGACTACCATCTGCTTCTACTTCGATAATAGGATCTCTAGCCAACATTGCAACTCTCTTGAGATGCGTTCGAAAATCGAGATCGTGAAATAGTTGTTCTACTTTTTTGATATCAAAATTTCCTTGCGCAGGAGCACTACAGGCATCAAGATCAAAATCTAATTCCAAATCAGTTACAATGGCAGCAAGCTTTTTGGAGAGAAAAGCATTTTCTTTGTCGGCAGCCAGCTTTTTCTGGAAACGTGGTTCAATCTTATCTAAATTAGAGTATATGTTTTCTAAATTTAGATATTGCTGCAAAAGTCTCCTGGCAGTTTTGTCGCCAACTCCTGCGACCCCTGGAATATTATCTGATTTATCACCAACCATCGACTTATAATCCACAAATTGGTCAGGGGTAACTCCAAATTTCTGTGCTACATCACTCGGTCTATAAAGTTTTGCATCAGCTAGGCTTTGTCCCGGAAGACTTACAGATACATCCTCATTCACCAACTGCAACAAATCGCGATCACCAGTTACTATGACTACATGCACGTTTTGCTTAACAGCGATTCGACTAAGGGAACCTAAAACATCATCAGCCTCATAACCCTCTTTCACAAATACTGGTATATTAAAAGCATCTACAACTTCCTGAATACGCTCAATCTGTGGCCTTAAATCATCTGGCATCTTTTCCCGTGTAGCCTTGTAATCCGGATACATTTCATCACGAAATGTCTTTCCCACATCAAAACTTACTGCAAGGTAGTCGGGCGATTCTTTTTCAATGAGCCGTAATAAAACTGATGTAAATCCAAAGATAGCAGCGGTAGGCTCTCCGCTACGCGCAGTACCTTGGAAACCTGATCCTGTTAGGGCGAAATAAGTGCGATAGGCTAATGCATGACCATCAATTAGGTACAATTTCTCAGACATAGAGAACCATTTGTTAGTATATTGTATTTGGCATTATATGCGGCGTGCTGACGTAGAGCAACCGATTGACACTACAATACACAGGTGTTACACTCCGGCAAACAATAACTAATACTTGGGGAGTCTGATTGATCAGGCTGAGAGGCAGATGGTATCCTGCGACCCACAGAACCTGATTCGGGTAATGCCGGCGAAGGGAAGCATCGCTTTTATACGCCTCTCAAACATAACTTTGGAGGCGTATTATTGTTTAAGGTAGTTTTGTATGACAGAATTTGAACGAGCCATAATAATTGCTAATAGCAATCAGTCTGTCCGGACAGATCTCACTTCAATGATCTCCTCAAAAGATCTGCTCATAGCCGCAGATGGAGGGGGCAAACATTGTCTAGACGCCGGTTGTACTCCACAAATAATAATTGGTGATTTAGATTCAATTTCAAAGCCCGAACTCAACGAATTGATCGCGCTTGGAACCCAAGTATTAACATATCCGGTCCGGAAAAACGAAACTGATTTAGAGCTTGCAATTACCCTTGCTATAAAAAAAGGTGTGAAAGAAATGATTGTTTTGTCTGCACTCGGAGGACGATGGGATCATACTTTGGGAAACATAATGCTATTAGCGCATAATAGATTCGAATCGGCGCGCATTCGTATAGTAGATAATAATCAGGAGATAAGTCTTATACGTGCTGGCCATACATACTCTATCAATGGAACACCAGGGGACACAATCTCGTTCATCCCATTAAGCAACACTGTTGTTGGAGCAACTGCCTCTGGTCTAGAATACAAACTAGATGATAAAACACTGACTTTCGGATCAACATTCAGTCTTAGCAATAAGCTAGTTAAAAGACAAGCAACAATTAAAATAAAAAAAGGATTATTAATCTGTACAGTAATCGGGAGAAACAAATGAATATAGCATCAAAAACAATTATTATATTAGCATCATTTACAAGCATACTCTCACTGACATCATGTGACAATGCAACATCTGAACCACAAGATAGTCTGACTTTAACAATAATGACTCATGATTCTTTTGCAGTATCTGAAGAAGTAATATCTAGTTTTCAGGAACAGCACAATGTGAAAGTAAATATATTGAATTCAGGTGATGCAAGTACAACTGTGAATTTAGCAATACTGAATAAGAGTGAACCACTAGCGGATGTTATCTATGGTATTGACAACACCTTACTAACTAGAGCACTGGATAACGATATTCTGGAAAAATATGAATCACCAAATGCATATGATCTAGAAAAGGAATTCTTGTTAGACACGCAACAACGTGTAACTCCGATTAATTATGGGGACGTGTGTCTAAACTATGATAAGTCATACTTCAATGCTAATGACATAGAAATACCCGACTCTCTACAAAGTCTAACAAACCCTGATTATGCCAATCTACTAGTGGTACAAAATCCAGCTGCTTCTTCACCTGGTTTGGCATTTCTTCTGGCAACTATAGGCCATTTTGGTCAAGAGCAATATCTGGATTATTGGTTAGATCTAAAAAACAATGGCGTGAAAATAGTGGAAAACTGGGAAACTGCTTACTACACTGAATTTAGTGGCAGCAGCGGAAAAGGCAATTATCCTCTAGTTGTATCTTACGCTTCAAGCCCTCCTGCTGAAGTCATATTTGCGACTGAACCAATTGAAGAAGCACCGACTGGCAGCATAGTAGCAGATGAAACATGCTTTCGACAAATAGAATTCGTAGGAATATTGAATGGTACTTCGAATCGTATGCTATCAGAAGCTTGGATTGATTTTATGATCAGCAAACCTTTCCAAGAAGATATACCAATGCAAATGTTTATGTTTCCTGTAAACACTGAAGCTGAATTACCATTGGAATTCATTGAACATGCACAACTAGCCAATAATCCATCTATAGTATCTCCAGAAGACATCGACACTCACAGGGAGAATTGGATCAAATCCTGGAGTGCGCTAATGTTGAATTAATCAATGTGAACAATAAAACAAGTAAGTACCTTCACCCTAAATATGCTCTGTTATGGATAGTACCTTTAGCATTCCTAACTCTATTTTACTTCTATCCACTGGCAACAATTCTCAGCAAAAGTCTCGTGGGACTACGCAGTCTCGTGCAACTCCTGGAACTTGTCAGACAACCCTATGTTACTAAGACTCTGTGGTTTACCATGTGGCAAGCAACACTTTCCACAATACTCACTCTAGCCATCGGACTCCCAGGAGCCTACCTATTAGCACACTACAATTTCTGGGGCAAGAGTATTCTTAGGGCTATCACAGCAATCCCTTTTGTGTTACCCACGGTTGTTGTAGCTGCAAGTTTCACATCCACACTTGGTCCAAATGGGTGGATAAATAGAACTCTAATAACCTGGCTCGACTTGGAAACTGCACCAATAATTCTTAATCACACCCTATGGGCAATACTAATAGCACATGTCTTCTATAACACAACTATCATACTACGACTGGTTGGTGATTACTGGACTCTCATGGACCCAAAAATGATTAAAGCTGCTCGATGTCTCGGCGCTACCCAATTTAGAGCGTTTTTAGGTATAACTTTGCCACTTCTAACACCAGCAATTGTTTCAGCTGCTCTCTTGGTATTCATATTTAATTTCACTTCTTTTGGTGTAATACTTATACTAGGAGGGCCTATATTCTCAACACTCGAAGTAGCAATTTATCGTCAAACAATCAATTTCTTTGACTTGGAGATGGCAGCCTTGTTATCTGTGATACAACTCATATGCACATTAGGATTAACTATATTGTACGCGCGTCTTTCTCGAAAAACACACCGACCTTTGCAAACTAATCGCTTGCCATCAATTAGAAGACAACAGCTTAATTGGAAAAAGCGCATATCTATTGTTATCGTGATTACAATACTAATTATCGTATTGGTAGTGCCTCTGATAACTTTGGCTTTCAGTTCTGTATACAAGTTCGAACCTGATCGCGGAGAACGCGAAAATATAAGTACAGGTTTCACACTCAACTATTATCATGAACTTTTTGTCAACAGAAGAAATTCAATCTTCTTCGTCACTCCAATTGAAACAATCTTATTTTCATTTAGAAATGCAGTGATTACCACGCTAAGTGCTCTGGCAATAGGACTGCCTGCAACATGGATGCTAACGCGCAAAACTAGACTAACACAGTTGTTAGAACCTATACTAATGCTTCCATTAGGAACATCGGCAGTAACTTTAGGACTCGGATTATTACTAGTATTTAGTCGCACCCCATTTAATATGCGTACATCTTCATTACTGGTACCATTAGCTCACACGCTAGTAGCTTTTCCTTTTGTAATACGTAGCCTGCTTCCATCATGGACAATCATCAATCCGCAACTACGAAAAGCCGCTGCTATGCTAGGTGCCAACCCAATACAGATTTGGCGCGAAATAGACCTGCCAATCATTGGTCGTGCCATACTAGTAGCTGGAGCTTTTGCATTTACAATTTCAATAGGCGAATTTGGAGCAACGATACTTCTATCACGTCCTGAATTTACTACAGTACCGATGGCGATATATCGCTACCTTTCGCTACCCGGCGCTCTAAATTATGGTCAAGCTATGGCCTTAAGCACAATTCTAATGATCTTTTGTGGAACAAGCATATTTTGTATAGAAGCAATTCGGCCAAACGCAATATCAGAATTCTAATCATAAGGTGTAGTTGATGCTAGAAATAATTGATATCTCAAAATCTTACGAGAGTATGGAAGCTTTGAACCAAATATCATTCTCGGTAGCAAAAGGGGAGATTATTTCAATATTAGGACCAAGTGGCTGTGGTAAATCTACACTACTGAGTATAGTGGCCGGTCTGACGATACCTGACACGGGTATGATACGATGGAATGGTATCTCACTAACAAGCGTACCACCACATCTACGTAATTTCGGTCTGATGTTCCAAGATAATGCCCTATTTCCCCACCGAAATGTATATGGTAATGTAGCATTCGGATTAAAACAGCTACGTCTGGATCCAGCAGCAATTGATAAACAAGTGTCTGCAATTCTGAATATGGTTGGAATGAAAGACTTAGCTAATAGAGATGTACTAAGTCTTTCTGGTGGAGAACAACAACGAGTAGCACTTGCACGTACAATTGCACCAAAGCCAAGATTACTAATGCTAGATGAACCACTAGGTTCACTTGACCGCAATTTGCGCGAGCAACTGTTGCATGAATTACGTCAAATACTTACTAAGCTTGAACAAACTGTTATATATGTCACTCATGACCAAGATGAAGCTTTTGCAATAGCCGATCGTGTAGCGATAATGAATGCCGGGCAACTAATACAAATAGGTCGTCCTAGGGATATTTATGAACATCCAGTGTCTACATTTGTAGCGCGTTTCCTTGGACTAACTAATATTTTAGAAAAGTCTATAGTATCTGTTGATAAGAGCAACGGAGTGAGAATTTCGGAAAAAAGCTTGATACCGGTGTCTCAACCACCACCTAAACATATGAAAAATCCGCGGATACTTGTTCGACCACGAGGAGCACAATTGTCTGAACATGGCACATTGTCAGGTATATTAGCTGGTATATCATTTCGAGGTGCACTAGTAGATTTGAAGATAATAGTCTCAAATGAATTACAGCTTAAATTTGAAGTACCAACTCCATCGCTCATACCAAAAGTAGGCACAAAAATAAAATTGGAGCTGCCTTCAGATGCTTCTATCTGGATTGAAGACGACTCATTATAAAAATTATTAAGTCAAGAATACGCTTATTCCAGTATGTCAATTGAGTAGTGATTACATTTAATAGATGTTAGCATATAGTTGCAGACACAATTAAACTAACTTGTAAACCAATTGATTCAAATCACAACTACCTAATTAAGCCTTGACATTGCGCTAATACGCCAGCTATAATCGCCAAGCATTCCTCGGTAGCTCAATTGGCAGAGCGATCGGCTGTTAACCGATTGGTTACAGGTTCAAGTCCTGTCCGAGGAGCTCTATTTAGTAAACCGTATTTTCAGAAAATAAGCTTCGAACTTTATAATGCCCGAACTTCCAGAGGTAGAAACTCGAGTACGGCAATTACAGGCACCCTGTACAGGCCGTACAATACAAGAAGTACATATCGGATGGCCGCGTCACATACATACTCCAAATCCAGTTGAATTCAGACAAAGAATTTGTGGGCAGGAAATCACTGATTTGGAGAGGCGTGGTAAATTTCTAGTCTTCCAACTTAGCACTGATGTATTGATAATACATCTTAGAATGAGTGGTGACCTATATGTCGCTGCACCCGAAAAAGCAATAGATAAGTACGCCCACACAACACTAACTTTTGACAACCGGCAAGAATTGCGTTTTACAGATGTACGCAAATTCGGACGAGTATATCTAGTTCAATCAGCCGAAACAATTACCTCAAAGCTTGGACCAGAACCACTTTCCAAACAGTTTACTCGCTCAGTTTTTTGTCAAATGTTAAGTAAACACAAACGAATGTTAAAGCCCCTTCTATTAGACCAACATTTCCTCGCCGGCATGGGAAACATCTATACTGACGAAGCTCTTCATCTATCAAGATTACACCCCACTACACTGAGTAATATGATATCCACAACTGACTCGCACAATCTATGGCGAAACATACGAAAAGTCCTTCGTGATGGAATACGTCATGGTGGTTCTAGCATTGATTGGGTATATAAAGGTGGAAGCCACCAGTACCACTTTAGTGTATATGGTCAACATGGCAAGGCATGTCAAATGTGTGACTCTACAATTGTTCGCACAACTGTATCACAAAGAGGAACTTACTATTGCCCAAAATGCCAACCTAGTCCCAAAACTATCTGAAATCCAAACCTAGTATTGCTACTTGATATCAGCAATTGATGGCTTTGCACGTTGTTGAGGTTTGTTACCGCTCGTATTAGATTTGTTCATGTGACAATTCTTGAATTTCTTACCACTACCACACCAACAGGGATCGTTACGACGCAATACTTTATTAGTATCTGCTTTGGAATCTTCTGCAATAGATTGGGTATTTACGCCAGTGAGTTCTATAGGAGTGGATGTGAACATACGTGATACCAACGAGGATCTCATATCAACAAGCAGCTGTCTGAACAAATCAAAAGCTCGGCTCTTGTATGCAGTCAAAGGGTCACGTTGCGCATAAGCTTCTAACCCAACTGACGTCCTAAGTGCTTCCATAGATGTAAGATAATCAACCCATAATTGACCACTAATTGAAAGCAATATCTGACGATACAGTCCGACCATTACACCACGCCCAAGAGCCGAACTTACTAGATCTTTCAAGCCTCCAGAAAGAGAGCTCAAATCACTGGATTCTACAGAATTAAAATTCTCTTCTCCGAGTTCTTCTTGGACCAACAACGCTGCATTTTCATTCAGATCTGATAATTTCTCAGACTGTAATCGTTGTATCTCCAACTCACCCCAACCAGTCTTAAGTTGTTCTGTCGCTGCCTGAAGATGTCGTAACACCTGCTCAATCACACTTTTCTCCGATTCTCCTTCAAGTAATTCTGCTGCATGATATACATAAGGAAATCGCTGCTCCATCCGCACCAAACGTTGTCGACTCTTTTCATGAAAAACAACATCTTTACTATAGGCCATATCCAGTATCAAACGCCCCATGTCGCTGCGCGATAGTTCTTCTGGCTTTGACAATTGTTTGTCTAGCACCAACGTAATTTCGCTTATGTGATTGTCTATGACAGCATTTTGAGATTCCGACACAATCTCAAGAACTTCATCATTCCAGTCTTCCCAATTTAGTTCATTCCAGACTGGTACCTGTATCTCCATATCCAAACCAGTACGTTTTTCTAATCTACGCTGAAACTTTGTCAATAGGTCTGTCCCAATCCTATCTTGAATACGAGTATGAACCGCATCTTTGATATTGTCGAATGACAATTCATCTAACTCTGAACGACTAAAGTTTGCTGCCACACCTGACATTTCAAACATGGTTTTAGTAACCTGCGCCAAATCGACTGATTTTCCATGTTCACGCGCCTCTATTTCTGCACCTTCAAATGCCATGTCTGCTAGTTCACATTTTTCATTGATAAACCTTGGTATCTGATCTTCCAAATTGTTTATCTCAGCACTATATGCTATAAGCATTCGTTCCAAAGCAAGATCTGCGGAACGACGAGCCATTGTCAACAAAGCTTCAATGACATTACTTCGTTCTTCTGCAACAATTCGCTTGCAGTCCTCTAAATCTATTGTCTCTTCTGATCCTTGCTGTGCCAACCACAAATTACCTAGGCTTGAAACAGTTTCACCAAGCGCATCTAATAATAACTCTATGCTAAATGAAAAGAACAGATCGCTATCGTTACTCTCTATAGTCGGCTGTACATTGTCAAGCCATGCCAAAAGACGCCACCATCCCTCTTCATCTTTAGTGAATAGGGTAACTCTACGGTTAACTTCTGAGGCTAACATTTCAGCAACGTCGGAAGTCAAGTCTTCTTTACCAAATATACGATCGCGCTGATCATAAAACTTGGTACGTTGGACATTAAGTACATCATCATATTCCAACAAATGCTTACGAACATCAAAATTGGCTCCCTCAACTCGAGTCTGGGATTGTTCGATACTCTTGTTCACTATGCCATGCTCAATAGGCATAGCCTCGTCAATATTTAATTTCTCCATTAAACTGGATACATTAGCCCCGCCAAATCGTCGCATCAGTTCATCTTCAAGTGACAAGTAAAATCTACTGGATCCTGGATCTCCTTGCCTAGAAGCACGTCCGCGTAGCTGATTATCTATACGACGCGCTTCATGTCGTTCAGATCCAACAACGTGCAAACCACCTAATTCTCTTACTAATTGCTCATCCAGCATATACTTCAAAAAAGTCTTTACTTCATCTACATATATTCCGTAATCATCATTAGACAGCAATTGAAGAGCTTTTTTACGAGACTCATGAGTCATATCAAATGCATCAAATTGCCCGGACCTTTTCAGTACTCTGTTGACATTTGCAAGAGTGTCCTCAGATATCTCCCCACCTAGCTTTATATCCACGCCACGTCCAGCCATGTTAGTTGCTATAGTAATTGCACCTAGAGAACCAGCACGAGCTATAATCCGAGACTCTTCATCATGCTTTTTGGCATTCAATACTTGGCAGGACATACCAGCCTCTAGCACAGTTTTCAAATCTATAGCTAGGCTATCTTCCAATCCCAGAATATTGCACAAACGCACCAAGTTATCTTGGGTTGTAGGATTCAGTCGAACTTTGAGATCCTTACCCAAAGATCGTAAATGTGATTTCTTCAACTTATCAAGAGGTAAGTTTAGGTCTGACAATTCCGGAACTGCACGCCCATCTTCCTCACGCTCATTTTGTTCAAACCAGATATCACGCAACAACCATACCAAAGCAATCTGTCTTAGCTCAGTAGATCTAAAACGCATAGATAGATGCTCAGAAGACTCGACTGAAGTAGTGCCAATTAGCATGGGTTGTCCCGACACATGTCTAGCAAGCACCTCCTGAGTAAGAGAGCGTAATTTGGCTTCTTCAGTCCGAAATACTAGGTCATCATAGTCTTTACGACGATGCAGCAATGGATTATCCGGATCATTTACGTTTGCAATATATGAGAATTTCGAGCCTTCTTCTTTGTAAGATATTTCAGTTAACTCAGGATCAACCCTAGCACGAAAATCAAGATGGGTAGGTATTGGAACAACATCAATCTGGTAGATTTTGTCAAACTCTTCTGCTTCAGTAACAGCGGTACCTGACATACCAGAAAGTGTGTTATACATCCTAAAAAAGTTTTGTAAAGTTATAGTAGCGTATGTTACGTTTTCAGCTTGAATTGCCACGCCCTCTTTGGCCTCCACCGCTTGATGCAAACCATCAGACCAACGACGCCCAGGCATTACTCGACCGGTAAAATCATCTACTATTACTACTCTACCACCGCGAACCAAGTAATCTTTATTGCGTTTGAAAATGAATTCGGCACGCAGTGCTTGTTCAAGATGAGATTGAATTTGAGCTTGCTCCATTGTTATATCTTCAGGACTGTCTGGATCACGGAGTGTTTTGCCTAAAATCTCTTCAACCCGATCGTAACCTTCATCAGTCATGGACATAGTACGAGACCGATCATCAATTTCATAATGTTCTGGTTTAAGCCTCCGCACTACCTTCGCTAACTCAATATACATTTCCGGATCATCTTGGGCAGGACCAGAAATAATCAATGGTGTACGCGCACTATCAATCAGAACATTATCTACTTCATCAATGATAGAGTAGTGAAGTTCACGTTGACGACGATCTTCTATCCGATGGGCAATATTGTCACGTAGATAGTCAAACCCAAATTCATTGTTGGTACCATAAGTAATATCAGCAGAATAAGCTTCATTACGCGGCACTAATCTAACCAAGTTATTGTCCTCTTGAGGAGACTCTTGCGTTGGATCAAACAAGTATGCCATTTGTGCATTATCTGTACGTGATGCATCCTGTAATATACCAACGCTCATACCTAACATATGGAAAATAGGACCCATCCACTTTGCATCTCGACGTGCCAGATAATCATTCACTGTAACTAAATGTGCACCCCTACCCACTAACGCATTTAAATAAAGTGGTAATGTAGCTACTAGGGTCTTACCCTCACCAGTTCTCATTTCTGCAATACGACCATCATGAAGAACTTGACCACCTACCAACTGGACTGGATAGTGCCTTAATCCAATAGTTCTCACCGCAGCCTCACGAACAGTCGCAAATGCATGTGTTAGAATATCTTGCATGACTTGAGATTCCATTTCAAGCTGATCTTCCAAATCCGGAATACCAGATATCGCAGATTGTAATTTCTCTCTAAAAAAGTCGGTTTTTGAGCGTAGTTCAGAATCGCTCAGAGCCTTATATTCAGGCTCTAGATAATCAATATCTGCAGCAACTTGTTCGTATAGTTTTAAGTCGCGCGCAGTAGGATTTCCACCAACAACAGTAAGGATCTTTTTAAGCATTTAATTTAGTGGGTTATTCATTAAACATCTCACCAACACTACGGCCTTCATGAGCACGCAATATTACCTCAGCCAGAAGCGGTGCAATGGATAATACTGTCATATTAGGAAGGATTTTTTCATTTGGAATATGCACAGTATTTGTTGTCACTATACTCTTAAAATCTGCTTTGCTAAGTCTTTCAAAAGCAGGGTCTGAGAGAATTGCATGAACAAATGAAAGATAGACATCTCGAGCACCTTGTTTTTTAACAATTTCCAATGCCTGGGTAACTGACCCAGCTGTGTCCACTTCATCATCAACTATGATGACGTCACGATCACTTACATCACCTATAACACCCACGATCTCTGATTTGGGCTCATTACGCTTACGACGCTTCTCAATAAAAGCAATTGGCATATCAAGCTTAGCAGCAAAGTTACGTCCTTTTTTTGCAAAACCCAAATCAGCTGTCACAACTACAGGATCTTTCATATCATCACGTAATTTCTGGAAATGAGCGCTGAGCATATGAAAAGCAGTTAACACGTCACCTGGTATGTTGAAAAACCCCTGGATCTGACCCGCATGTAAATCTAAGGTCATATAACGATCTGATCCAGCAACTTCTATCATATCAGCTACGAGTCTCGCAGCAATCGGTACACGTGGTTGATCCTTCTTGTCAGAACGCGAATAACATAAATAAGGCACCACCGATGTCAATCGGCCAACCGAATCGAGACGCAAAGTTTGTAACATAATTAGCAATTCCATCAAATTGTCATTAACAGGCGATGCTGTACTCTGTATTACATAGACATCTTGTCCTCTAGCACTTGCATGTAATCTGCAAAATTGATTCTCATTAGGGAACCGAATTAAATCTCGCCCACTAAGTGGCACCCCTAGATAATCACTTATCTCCTGAGCAAGCACAGGACAGGAAGATCCTGCATATAGGCGGATCTCACCATACATATGTGTGTCTTGACCTTTTAATCGTGTCATATTTCAATCCTCATCACCGATATAATTTGTCTCGAAATGTTTGATACAATTTGTAGCTGCTGTATATGGATCAGTTTCTCTTTCCATAATCACTTCTAATTGTCTAAGACAGTAATCCTCAGACAACATCTGCGATAACTTAGTATACAATTGTTTGCGCAACTGTGACTCAAATATTGCACGCAGCCGGCTATGACGCCGTCTAATAATCTCCCCAGTAGATTTGATATGCTCATAATGAGCTAACAACTGCTCAAACAAATCACCTATACCTTCTCCGGTAGTAGCAACAGTAGTAATTATAGGTACTTCCCATATACTACTGTCTGTGTCTAACTTTTCATTTATATCATCAATGATATTTTGTGTCTCTGAACCACTAGTTTGAGCTGCACTACCAATATCAATCATCTCACGCAAATAACTCTTGGTAAGATTTACTTCAGGATAATCGGATTTGTTTATAACTATGATATCGGCTATCTCTAGAATACCAGATTTAGCGGCTTGAATCGAATCACCTAAACCTGGGCAAAGTACTACAATTGAAGTCTGTGCATTAGAGGCAATATCAACTTCTGACTGACCTACACCAACTGTTTCAACAATTACTCGATCAAAACCAGCAGCATCAAGAAGGTCAACCGCAGCTGCTGTTGTAGACGAAAGACCTCCAAGAACACCTCGGCTAGCCATACTCCTTATGAAGATGCCTTCATCACCCAACAAATCTTTCATGCGGATACGATCACCTAGAATAGCGCCTTGACTGAACTGACTACTAGGGTCAATTGCCAGTAATCCTAGCTTATCACCAGATTTTCGCATCAATTTAGCCAAAGAATTTATGAGGGTTGATTTGCCTACACCCGGAATACCTGTTATACCAATAAGATGAGCGCAACCTGTATGCCTATATACATCAGTAAGAATGTGTTGACTGCTGTGGTCATCATTTTCAATGAGCGTTAGTGCCTGAGCTAATGCCCTCCGGTCACCAGATATTATTTGTTTTGTCAAAGACATGTTATGCTGAATAATTGATTTTGTTCTTGTTGGAGGAAACCACGTCTTGCACCAGTGATACTATATCTGATGTGCTCGTACCTGGACCAAATACACCAGCTACTCCCAACTGGAATAATTCATCAACATCATTTTCAGGAATTATTCCACCGACAAGCAATGGTACATGGCCCAAACCCTTTTCATGTAGCAGATTAATTATGCGCGGAACCAATACTTGATGCGCACCAGAAAGAATGGAAACACCAATCGCCTTAACATCCTCCTGCATAGCTGCTTCAACAATCATCATAGGAGACTGCCTGAGGCCTGTGTAAATTACTTCCAAACCTGCATCGCGCAATGCTCGAGCAATAATCTTGGCGCCTCTATCATGACCATCTAGACCAGGCTTTGCAATAAGAATACGAATAGGATTGTCAGACATACCAAAAATCTAGCTCCTTAATATTGGATTATACCCCGTTTCTTGACACTCTTAAAGCACGCATGGTATGATTGATAACAGTGATTTAGCAGTCTAGTGCTTAGAGTGCTAAATTAGCATGGAATTGAGATAAATGCAAATATTAACTGATAGACAAGAAAAAATTTTGGGTCTCATAGTACGTGAATACGTCAAGAATCCCAAAAATAGTGGGGTAAGCTCACAAACACTTGTTGATAAGCATAGGCTAGATTGGAGTACTGCCACTGTCAGAAATGAAATGGCTGTACTATCTAATTTGGATTTACTACATCAGCCTCACACATCTGCTGGTCGAATACCTACAGAAATAGGTTATCGATATTTTGTACGATACCTAGTAAAAACATATGCTTTGCCGCGATCTGAATGTCGTAAAATTAGTCATCAATTCTATCAAGCACGAACTAGCGTTAATGAATGGGGTAAGCTTGCAGCCAATGTTCTAGCACGCCATACTCAAGTAGCTGGTCTTGTAACAGCTTTGCACAGCCATAAAGCACAAGTTAAACATATAGAACTTATATCAACATATAGACAACATATTTTATTGGTCCTAGTTCTACTAGGAGGCGAAGTACTACAAGAAATTTTTTCAGTTGATTATCCAATCTCACAGACAAAATTGTCAGATTTAGCAGAAAGATTAACTAAACATTACAAAAATAGAAGTGCAAGCCACATTGAAAATCAACGCAGCTTAATTGAGGATAATCTAGAAAACACCATACTTCACCAAGTTTCAGTCACCATGCAGAAAGCAGATTCATTTGCTGCAGGAGAATTGTATTTAGATGGAATTCAAAATGTGCTATCACAAAGAGAATTTACCAATTCAGAACCAGCTAGAAATGCACTTCAATTACTAGAGAAGCGTACATACATGGAAAATTTTTTAGAATCAGCTATACAGTCTCCATTTGATGGCGTTACAGTTGTAATCGCAGGTGAAGGTGATTGGAAAGAGTTAAAAGAATGTTCGATGGTTCTTGCACGATATGGAAGCCCAAACATTGCTACAGGAACTTTAGGGGTATTTGGTCCCACACGTATGGCTTATGATCGAGCTATAGGTGCAGTTCGGCATGTAGCTAAGTTAATGACACAACTAGTACATGACAGTTATGGATAAAATATTTCAAAGAGACGAGATACTATGAAGGATTCAAATCAAAATACAGACACTAATTTGTCCAATAATTCTAATCAGAAAGAGAATGTAGATCAAAATGACAATGCTATGGAGAACATTACAGACACAACAGATGATGAAGAATACAACAAAAAAGATGATGCTATTGCTTTGGAAGACCTTACAATAGAGCAGTGGCTTGAAAAACTTTCTACCGCTGAAACACTTGCAGCCGATAGACTAGAGGGACAACAACGTGCTTTGGCTGATTTTCAGAACTTCAAGCGTCGCAAATCTCAGGAAATGCAACTAGCTCACCAAAATGCTGCTGCTGAGTTGCTATCGCAATTTTTTCCTATAGTTGACGATTTGCAATTAGCACTCGAATCGCTGCCAGCTACAGGAGATGGTGCAAAATGGAGCGAGGGCTTTAATATGATTCATCGGAAAATACTATCTTTATTCGAAAAGGAAAAAGTAGTAACTATCAAAGCTAAGCCAGGAGAACCATTCGATCCACACATACATGAAGCAATTATGCAAGAAGCCCATGATGATTATGCTAGTGATGTAATAATCGCTATGGTAAGACCAGGTTACTTGCTTGGCGAACGGATATTAAGGCCTGCTCAAGTACGCGTTGCTGAGTAGAGAATAATTTATAAGGTTTATTAAAACATTATGGGAAAAATCATTGGAATAGATCTCGGTACAACTAACTCAGTAGTATCAGTAATGGAAGCCGGAGAGGCTCATGTTATATCTAGCTCAGAAGGTGGACGACTTGTGCCTTCAGTTGTAGCAGTTAATCCGAAAACCGGCGAACGAATGGTAGGACAAGTAGCACGCAGACAGGCAATTACAAATCCAGACAATACTCTTTTTTCTGTAAAGCGTTTTATGGGTCGTAAATTTGATGACCCCGAAGTACAAAGAGCTCTTAAACATATTCCCTACAAAGTAAGTAGTGATGAAAATGGAGAATTGCTTGTACATATGAACGAAAAGGAATACTCGCCGCAAGAAGTATCAGCAATGATACTAGCCAAACTAAAAAACGATGCTGAATCTTACCTGGGCGCCTCAGTAACACAAGCAGTAATAACCGTACCTGCTTACTTTAATGACGCTCAACGTCAAGCAACTAAGGATGCTGGTCGCATAGCGGGTCTGGAGGTACTACGAATCATCAACGAACCCACAGCTTCTGCACTAGCATATGGTCTCGAAAAACGGTCTGAAGAAACAATAGCAGTCTTTGATTTGGGAGGCGGAACATTTGATGTATCTATTCTTGACGTGGGTGATGGAGTGTTTGAAGTACAAGCAACCAATGGCAATACCCACCTAGGAGGCGATGATTTCGATGTACGCGTTGTTGAATGGATTACAGACCATTACAGTAAGGACCAAGGCATCAACCTTAACGAAGACAAACAAGCGCTGCAAAGAATTAGAGAAGCAGCGGAAAAAGCCAAGATTGAACTGAGCACTGTTATGCAAACTGAAATCAATCTCCCATTCATCACTGCAGACGCAAGTGGTCCAAAACACCTTAACTACACACTGTCGCGATCAAAACTAGAGGAACTAACGGAGGACTTAATCGAACAATCCATTAAACCTGTAGAAACAGCTTTGGAGGACGCACGCTTATCTGTATCAGATGTAGATGAGGTTGTACTAGTTGGAGGCATGACTCGCATGCCTGGAGTTCAAGAGGCTGTACGCCAGTTCTTCGATCGCGAACCGAACAAGAAAGTTAATCCAGATGAAGTTGTCGCCATTGGTGCTGCTATACAGGCTGGAGTTCTCGGAGGTGACGTAAAAGATGTCCTATTACTTGATGTGACACCACTTACACTCAGCATTGAAACTCTTGGTGGAATATCCACTGCCCTAATTGAGCGTAATACAACGGTTCCTACCACAAAAAGTCAAGTATTCTCCACAGCATCTGACAACCAATCCGCAGTTGAGATAAATGTAATTCAAGGTGAGAGGTCCATGGCTACTGATAATAAAAGTCTTGGTAAATTTGTATTAGACGGAATACCATCTGCTCCTCGTGGCACACCTCAAATAGAAGTTACTTTTGATATAGATGCGGACGGCATATTAAATGTTAGTGCAAAAGATAAAGCCAGCAACCGTAGTCAAAACGTAACTATTCAAGGTTCCTCGGGTCTATCGGATAAAGATATCGCAAAAATGATCGCTGCTGCGGAAAAACATAGAGAGGAAGATAATCAACGAAAGGAACTCATAGAGGTCCACAACGCTGGAAACTCAGTTTTACATAGAGCATCCCGTATTAACAACGAACTGGACGACAACATAGATGTTGACACAAAACAGAGTTTGCAAGCAAAAATGGATAGTCTCCAAGAAAACTTGACAGGTGAAGACATCGCAAGCATAAAGGATTCGACATCACAATTACAACAAGAAGTTGAAAAAGTTTCCATCTTGATGTCACAAGCTGATCAAGGTTCAGATGATGAAAACACTGAAGCACCTAAAACAAACACCGACGCTGATGAAACGAATGAGAGTATACCTGACTCGGACTCTGATGTAGTTGATGGTGATTTCAATGAGGTATGATATAGCATAATTGCTGACAGAAAATGATTAATCACACCATAACTAGTAACTACCATGTCTAGCCAACAAGATTACTACGAAATCCTCGGAGTATCACGGGATGCAGACCCAGCTACTCTCAAGAATGCATACCGCCAACTAGCAAAGAAACTACATCCTGATGTTAATACTGATGAATCATCTGAGGCACAATTCAAAGATCTTAACGAAGCTTATGGAGTACTTTCCGACTCTGAGAAACGCGCTGCATATGACCGTTATGGCCATGAAGGTCTTAAGGGAATGGGCGTAAATGATTTCTCAAGCGGATTCCCTTTTGACGACATCTTTGACCAATTTTTTGGAGGATTTGGAGGCAATCGCCATGGCTCACGCAGACAACCAAGACGTGGATCTGACCTACGATATGACCTTAACATCTCTTTTGACCAAGCTGTGCATGGTGCAACTCAAGAAATTGAAATCACACGTCCAGAGCTTTGCTCTCGATGTAATGGAAATCGTGCCGAACCTGAAACATCTATAAGTAAATGTGTTCAATGCGCTGGCAATGGAGAAATACAAGAAGTACGACAAACATTCCTGGGTTCCATGGTCAATGTAGCGATTTGCCCAAATTGTCAAGGTAGTGGTGAGAAAATAAACTCTCCCTGCACTAAATGCAATGGTGTTGGTCAACACAATGCAACAAGAAAACTCTCCGTTAGTATACCAGCCGGAGTGGACAACGAGACACAAATCCGTCTTACAGGTGAAGGTGGACCTGGTCAGCTTGGACAACGCAATGGTGACCTTTATGTAGCACTTACTGTTGAACAACACAAATTTTTCCAGCGCAGGAATAATGACATCATACTTGAATTAGAAATCAATATTACTGAAGCAGCTCTAGGAACTACTGTGATGATACCTACTATTGATGATAAGCAAGAACTTCGCATACCATCTGGCACGCAATCTGGTGATATCTTGCGACTCAGAGGTGTAGGAGTACCAAACGTGCGAAATGGTAAGCGCGGAGACCAAATTGTGGTCACTACTGTTTCTATTCCTAAGCAAACAACTTCTGAACAGGAACGCTTACTCAATGAGTTAGGCAATACATTCCAAGACAGGGCCAAACCTAAAGAGCAAACAGGGGAAAAGGGATTCTTCGATCAAGTACGACAAATTCTAGGTATGTGAATACTTTCTCAACTTACAATTCTCAACTGTTTGATAATAACAGCAAATATATATGGCTGGAAGTTACTGTTAAAGTTGAACCTGATACTGTAGACGCAGTGGCCGAAACACTGGGTCGTTGTAGTTACGGCGGGGTGTCAATACAGCCGTCTGAAACTTACAAAGATGACTCTTATGACATAACTGACAAAGTAATTGTCAATCATACCTACACATATTTCGAAATCAGTGCATACTTCGAAGTAAGCGCTAACCTTACTGACAAAATACAACAACTTGAAAGGGAACTCTCGCTACTAGGTATGATTGCTCGTCAATCAGGATTAATGGTGCCCAAGACCCAGTACAAACCCATCGAAGATACCAATTGGACCACTATATGGAGAAATCGCTACAAACCTATAAGAATAGGTCATAAATTGATGATAATTCCTCCTTGGACTAATATTGAAATCGAATCGAGTCAAATACCTGTGATTATTGATCCAGGTCAAGCATTTGGCACTGGAGCTCATCCCTCAACCCAGCTATGTTTGCAAGCTATAGAACAGCACCTAATTCCTGGTGATAGTGTGCTAGATATAGGATGTGGTTCTGGAATTCTAGCCATCGCTGCAATCAAACTGGGAGCAGCAATGACAACCGGACTAGATACAGACAATGATTCTATTCACTCAGCTCGCCAAAATGCAGCAACAAACGGTGTGTTTGATCAATTTCAGTTAGTACAAGGCTCGTTAGATACAATTAAAAAACAACAACTATACAGAATAGTTGTGGTCAACATTCTGTCACGTACAATCATGCAATTAATAAACAGAGGGTTGGCTAATATAGTAGCAAATAATGGGTTACTCATACTTTCTGGAATACTTGCAGAACAATCAGCCGAAATAGAAATAGCACTTGATAATGTTGGAATGAAATTGGTATCGAAGACTAATATGACAGAAGCAACTCCTACAACATCCGAGTGGGTAGCATTAACATATTGTAAAGAGATTTCATAGAAACAGGTACTTAGCTATTAAAGTAACCGCTGTACTTGTGTTACAATATACAGTACTCTGTATTTCAGAGTTAACTGCCGCATGGATTTTCATTGGTATAATTAGATGATATCAAGATATGCTGGCCAGACTAAATCCATAACAATTGTTGGGATTATATAATGAGCGAACTCAATTTAGTAATTCATCAACCAATTCGTCTGCAAATAATGTCTTTAGTAACATCCTTAGACGGTGAAACACAGATAGGGTTCACTCACCTCCAAAAAATTCTTCAAGTCACATCAGGTAATCTTGGAGCACATTTACGTAAACTTGAAGATGAAGGTTTCATCTCTATCCAGAAAACATTCTTATCTCGTAAACCACGCACTTATATTGAAACCACTGCCTTAGGACATCAAGCGTTTGCTGAACATGTCGCTGCTTTAGCTGACATATTGCAGCAAACACCTACAACCAAACTAGACGAGTCAGACTGACTCGCTTATAGGTTCTGCTCAACAGAACCAACTCTCAGTCAATCCAGCAGGTATCGGACGTTTCTGAGATACTATACTAGTAAATGGAGGAGTCTTACTTACCATAGCATATGCTAATCCCTCTATAACGGAAAACATTTTGCTATGATCTATATCTTCATTTGGTGACTTTCGAACAGCCCTATTTATTTGCGACCACAATTGTTCCATACGAATGTCAGGATGGGACCATGTATAGCTAAAATTTGCTGCATCTAAATCGCCTAGCCATTCTGCGTTTGCATTCTGCTCTAAAAGTGCAGACCCAGGAGGAATTAACAACCTAAGACTAAATTGTACAGGATCTATATTTTGCACTAAATCATGGTTCCGCACAAAATCAAGTAAATCTAGATAATCATCTAATGTTGCCCATGGAGTAAACGGAAGTAGAGATGGACGCCAAGGTATTTGAGCTTTCTTCATTATACCGAGCACTTGTATTATGTCTGCTTTAGTATGACCTTTATCAAGCACCTCCAGTACATCGTCATTGAGTGTCTCCATAGCAGAAATAACAAACGCACATCCAGTACTTTTCATCTCCGACAACAAATGTCTATATTTTAAAAGATGAGGGATTCTAGCAGTAAAATCGAATGTAATTTCTGGAAACTCAGAATGCATAGCAGTCACAACTCTCCGCGCGTGGCCTGGACCATTGAGAAAATCAGGATCGCTAAAACTTATATGTCGCACTCCCTGAGCAACCTGATTACGAATATCAGCAATCACAATATCCTCAGGGACCACAAAAAACTTGCCATGATATACAGATGTTACCGGACAATGCCGGCACACGTATTTGCATCCTCTAGTAGTCTCCGTACTACCAGCCAGATGCAATTGACCCTTATCATCTCTAAAACGAGCATAACTATCAAAAGCGGGTAAATCAGCACGTGCAGGCACCAAAAATGATGTCCTCTGTAGTACAGGTTTAGCCATACTATGCAAAGTACTAACTCCTAACGGAGGCCCATTACTTTGAAAGGAATCATCGATAACAGCTCTGGCCAATTCAACTATTGTGGTCTCAAACTCACCAGAGATAGTACTATCTGCATACTGTTCTTTACACAAGTAGTCAGAGTTTAAACCAGCATAATCTCCGTAAAAACAAATGTGGGTCTGAGGATTTAATGCACGAATACGTTTAGACGCTGCCACACCCAATCTCAATGCATTGTGCATTCGGACTGACACCAATACTAAACGGGCAGATTTGATGTGTTCTTCGTAATCATTAATATTTTCCACAGCCAAATCTATGCCGGAAGCATTTATTCCACCATCGCGCAAGAATCTTAATGGTGAAGCAAGGCTGAAGGGTTGATGACCAAGCTCGTAACACGAAATCAAAAGGACTTCGAGACAATTAATGCCAACATACATAATATAATTCTAGCACTTTGTATGACAAATGTCTCTTAGCGTTTTAAGTTCAAGACTATTATCAATGTCACAGCTGGTACAACAGTCTCTGTATGGGTTCAGATTTTATTTGTAAGAAACCAAGACATTACAATAATTTTGGTACAATAGATTGGGCAAACAACATCCACCTCCAAACAACTACAATTAGGTACAATGAAAATCTGCAAAAATACGGACAAACATGTCACGCAAACCATTCCAGGATAGTCTACTGTAATAATACAAGAAATCTATATTGATAACTGTTCTAACTATTACACTGCTAGTATTAATTAATGCTCTATATGTTGCAGCAGAATTTGCTACAGTAAGCGCTAGACGTACTCGCATAAACCAAATTGCTAAAGACGGAAATATACTAGCGCGACAATTACTACCAATCATTAATGACATTAATCGTCTCGATCGTTATGTTGCTGCCTGTCAGGTTGGAATTACTGCAACCTCACTACTTTTAGGTGCTTATGGACAAAATATTTTGGCAGTACGAATCGAGCCATTATTATATAAATTAGGTTCACTTGCAGGACCAACTGCACATTCATTATCTATAACAACCACTTTGATAGTGCTAACAGGACTACAAATGATACTTGGTGAATTACTGCCTAAATCCATCGCTCTCCAATATCCAGAGAAAGTATCTATAGCAACTCTGATACCTATGCGATGGTCACTACGTATATTCCAACCTCTGATATGGATATTTAATGGTAGTGGGAAACTACTCCTTAAAACACTGCGGTTGGATACCGATAATCGACACAGTACAGCACATACTCTTCCAGAAATACAACTATTAGCAGCTGACAGTAAAGATGCTGGAATACTGACGTCTGGCGCATATTTGATGCTTAGAAATACATTACGATTACGTAATCTCACTGCAAAACATATTATGACGCCTCGTCATCTTTTAATGTCGGCGCCTGACACAATGCCTGTCTCTAAATTACTACCGATATTCACTGAGTCAGGCTTCAGTAGAATCCCAATATATAGTGACAACACAGAAAACATAATAGGATTCCTGCATATCAAAGATTTGCTGCGAATGTATTGGCAAGGCAATGAGGATATCACAACAATATTGCGTAAAATCATATTCATCAATGAGGCATTACCAGCTGCAGATATATGGGAAACCCTTGCAGCAAAACGACAGTACATATCCATCGTTTTAGATATGAATGAGCAAATCACTGGCATTATCACATATGAAGACCTCCTTGAAGAGGTGTTTGGCGAACTTCAGGACGAATTTGATATAGAGACCATCAATATTTCAGCAGATTCTGCAAATAGAATAGCATTACATGCTGACATGCTCATCTCAGATGTCAATGAGTACTTGGGCGTCCATCTACCAACCATGCCATCCGGCACAATCGGTAGCTTAGTTCATAAACAAGTGGTCCAATCACCAAAAATTGGTGATGAAATTATAGTAAAACCATCTACAATCAAAATACGAGTGGAAGATATGGAAGGCACAAAGATCACAAAACTTTCTGTTTCCATTTCTGATGCTGCTCACATAATGAATACTGCGGAAAACCAGACATGACACAGCATTCATTTTACTCCTTAGGAATTTCAGCAGAGCCCACCAGCCTTATATTGCCAATACTAGTCACGACATTGCTCGTTCTGATAAATGGTCTGTTCGTAGCAGCAGAATTCGCAATCATTGGAGTGCGGCCTACTCAAGTAGAACCACTAGCAAAGGCAGGAAACAAACGCGCAAGGCTAGTTTTGGAAATTCTTCAATCCCCAAATGCTACAAACAGATACATAGCAACTGCCCAATTGGGCATTACTTTGGCGTCCCTAGGTCTTGGCATGTATGCCGAGCCACGCATTGCGCATTTCATCGAGCCTTATATAAATAAATTTACTGGAACATCGCTCAACGATATTGTTATACATTCCATAGCAATGCTGATTTCACTTGCTTTATTAACCTACATGCACGTAGTATTAGGAGAAATGATTCCCAAATCATTAGCACTTAGCAATCCTAAACGTTCTTCTTTAACAATAATGAGTACAATGTATTGGGCTCAGAAATTTCTGTACTTACCAGTATCAGGACTAAATTTTCTAGGAGATAGTTTGCTAAGTCTACTAAAAGTACGTCCACCTGAAAGTGATGCTCGTTTACATTCTACAAGAGAACTAGCACAAATCGTTAGTGAAAGTGCGTTGGGTGGCAAACTTCAGGACAATGAAAAAAAGTTGCTACTAGGTGTGTTCGGATTTGCTGACCAAAAAGTGCATCAAGTCATGACGCCTCGCAACCGAATTCAAGCCATTTCATATGATACTCCATTAGACCAAATAATGACTCAGGTTACTAGTAGCCGCTATAGTCGTTTCCCAGTATATCGCAATGATCTTGACCATATTATTGGAATTCTTCATGTGAAAGACATAGCACGCCAACAATTGTCGGATAATCACAATTTATTTGACTTACGTCTTCTGATGAGACCAGCACCATACGTACCAGAACACACTCCCATTACCAATATGATGTCGGCTTTTAAGCGCAACCATGTTCACATGGCGGTGGCTCTTGATGAATATGGAGGTACTGCTGGCATAGTAACACTGGAAGATTTAGTAGAAGAGATTGTAGGAGAAGTGCGCGATGAATTTGATTTGTATTCCGAACCATTAGTAATCACATCCCCTACAATGCTAGAAACCTTAGGAAGTTGTCCAGTTAGTATGCTTGAGAAATATGTGGATTTAGGTTCCCGAGATGATCTTCCAGATGTAGAAACGGTCAGTGGCTTATTAATGACGTGGCTCGGCCGACCACCACAACCAAATGACCGTTATACACACAATGACAATATACTGTTCACTGTGCTATCAGTCGACGGATTAACTGCTACAAAAGTATGCGTAGAGTTCCCATTACCACCAAAAGAGTCAAGTACTATCAAGCATTAGACCATTCTTCAATTAGCAGAAAAACAAGATTATAGTAATAATGATTGTATTTCAATATCGTCTTCTGAATTCACTACCTGCATAAGTTGCTGACGTAAGTCCTCGCAATACCCGGTAGTATGATTAGAGAAATCCAACTCAAAACATCTATCATCAGTTTCATAAACGACCATCACAAATCTGTCGTCACCAGGGAAACTATTTAACACATTGAATGCCCACTTCACACGCAATTGATAATCGCTCTGCTTGTCCTCTGGACGTAAAGTCACCACAATCCGTCTTGGGGAGTCACTCGATTGGTTTTCTGGAGGCTCTTTAGATATAGATACTGTTTCTGAAATAGGGCGCTCATGCACAACCATTAAATCCTCGCTATTTAATTCAGAGAGCTCATGGTCGGTAAAATGCAACTTATTATTTTCATGTATTTCAACCGCTTTTGGTTCATCGGGTATTGTATTAAAATCTCGATCGTTTTCTTGAGACCGACTATTTTTCGGTAAGTCCCGTGGAATTGCCTGTTCGTCAGCAATCTCCACTACCTTGAGCTCACGGTCTATATTATTGACTAATAAATTTGCTTCGCCACGTTTTGTGTCGACCTTGCCACTGACAGCAACAAGAGTGTCAATTTCCAACCAATCATTTACCTGTTTCCAAACATCAGGAAAAACAACCAGGTCTGCAAAGCCATGTAAATCTTCCAGAGCAATAAAAGCCATTGGATAGCCTTTTTTAGTAATGTGTACTCTAATGTTAGCAATTGTACCGGCCAATGTAACTATTTTTCCATCCATGTCGGACAAATCCATGCTATATGCGGTTATTATATTTTCAATCTGCGCTATATTTGCCAGCAATGGATGATCACTAATATAGACTCCCACCAAATCTTTCTCCCATTTACGCAATTGTTTCTGAGAAAAATCGTCTACATCATCAACTAAGTCAATTTTAGCAGTGCCAACATCATCAGGAATCATGTCGAACATGCTAATTTGGCCAACTTCTTTAGCTTTATGAATAGCACTACTAACACCTACCAATTGTTCAATTGATCCAAGCAATTTACTTCTATCTTCGAACATATCAAGTGCGCCAACTTTCACCAAACTGTCTAATGCTCTTTTACCTACTTTTCTGAGATCTACATGTGTACAAAACTCGTCGAGGTCACTGAAAACACCATACTCGGAACGTGCTCTCAATATTTCTATGACTGCTCCTTCACCTACGTTTTTAACTGCACCTAGCCCAAAACGCACTGCGTTTTTGCCATCATTAGATTCCTGCACATGAAAGTCAAGTTCACTATCATTTACATCTGGAGGAAGCACCTCTATACCCATACGACGGGCATCAGCGACATAAGTAGAAAGCTTATCCGTATCATCCCTCTCTGCAGTCAGCATAGCCGTCATGTATTCAGAAGGAAAGTTAGCCTTCAGAAAGGCTGTTTGTACAGATATAACACCATAATCAGCAGCATGAGCTTTGTTAAATCCATAACGAGCAAACTCCTCCCAATCATCGAAAATCGCATTTGCTGTTCTATCAGGAATCCCATTGTTGACTGCACCTTGAACGAACTTACCTCGATGCTTCATTAGTTTGTTTCTAATCTTTTTACCTACAGCCTTGCGCAAATCATCAGCTTCCTCAGCCGTATACCCAGCTAAATCCATTGCAGCAAACATTAACTGTTCCTGGTAAACCGGTCTACCATAAGTTTCCGAAAAGATAGGTTCTAAGGAGGGATGCAAATATGTAACTTTCTCTTCACCATGCATTCGTCGAATATAATGAGGTATAAAATCCATTGGACCAGGACGATATAATGCTACCATTGCAATAACATGCTCTAAACGAGTAGGTTTCATTTCGCGCAAAAATCGACGTATTCCAGCGCCTTCTACCTGAAACACACCTGCTACATCTCCCCGACCTAACAAATCGAAGCTTGCTGAATCGTCTACCGGTATATTACGTAAATTGTAGTCAACACCATGCCTTTCCTTAATTAACTCACATGCACGTGCCATTACTGTCAAAGTACGAAGACCTAAGAAATCTACCTTTAGAAGCCCTAAGCTATCAAGCACCTCCATTTCAAATTGAGTTGTTGAAGGAATAACAGTTTGCTGAGCATTGTTTCGCGTAGCACGATGTAAAGGTATATACTCAACCAAAGCTTTGTCTGCAATCACCACTCCTGCAGCATGAGTTCCAGCATTTCTATGAACACCTTCAAGGCTATGAGCAAGATCTATCATTTTCCGTAGCTTTGTGTCAGACTTATGAACAGAAATAAAATCCGGCACATCTTTCAAAGCACCGCCTATACTCACTGGATTACCAGGTACATTTGGCACTAGTTTTGCTACTCGATCAACATCACTAAGTGGAATATCCATAACACGGCCAACATCTCTAATTGCAGCTCTAGCCTTAAGTGTGCCAAAGGTGATAATCTGGGCCACTCTATCCTCACCATATTTATTAGATGTATACTCCAATACCTCATAACGACGATCATCCTGAAAATCCAGGTCAATATCAGGCATAGAAGCTCTTCCAGGATTTAGGAAACGTTCAAAGATTAAACCATGCTCTAAAGGACAAACTAGAGTAATACCCAATGCATAGGCAACAATAGAGCCAGCTGCGGAACCACGTGCGTTATACCAAATACCTTTTTCAGAAGCAAAGTTGCAAAGATCCCAAACTATCAAGAAATAGGCATCAAAATTCATGTCACCAATAACCCGCAATTCCATGTCAAGCCTATCTTGAACGACAGATTCGGAGGCTGAATCGCCATAACGTTCGATTAAACCTTGGTTGCATAAATAGCGAAGATAGCTTGCATAGTCATGTCCATCAGGCACAGCGAAATTTGGTAAATGTACACCATCGGTAGAAGGATTAACAGAGCAACGCTCTGCTACAAGCAATGTATTATCCAAGGCTCCAGGAATATGTCCGAAAAGCTTCTCCATCTCATCTCGAGAACGCAAAAAGTATGAATCATTATTCATACGCATACGTTTTTTATCGGTAAGAAGAGCATTAGTCTGCACACACAACAAAACATCATGCAATTGTGCATCTACATTGTCTACATAGTGCACATCATTAGTAGCAACAAATTTCAGACCATATTGTGGACCAAAATCTAACAGCACTTTGTTTACCTCGTTCAGACTAGGTATGTCATGATCTTGCAGCTCTATAAAAAAGCTTTCAGTACCAAAAACCTGAATATAATAATCCATGAGTTCGTGAGCACGTTTGATATTCCCAGACAGTAAAGCTCTAGGAATTTCCCCTGACAAGCATCCAGTTGTACATATTATGCCTTCAGCATGCGAGGACAAAAAGTCATGGTCTATACGAGGTTTGTGGTAAAAACCCTGTAGTTGCGATGTAGTTGCGATCTTCAATAGATTTTGATAGCCAGTTTGGTTCTCAGCAAGCAATAAAAGGTGCGAACTCTTGGCATCATACTGCGACTCTCGATCGCTCATGTTACGAGCAGCCATATAAGTTTCCATACCCAAAATTGGATTTATATTAACCTCATTACATGCATGGAAAAAATCAACCACTCCGTACATTGCCCCATGATCAGTAAGAGCAAGTGCTGGCATATTTAGTTCGCTTGCCTTAGCAGCTAACGACCTTACGTTGCTTAGGCCATCTAATAGTGAATATGAAGAATGGGTATGAAGATGAACAAAAGACATTCAATTGACTTTTAAAAACAGGCTACCAGGATATATACATTATGCACTAAGATAAATGCAATATTATGATTATAGCATGAGGGTCGACTTAGCAACATACTACAACAAGATGTCCGCAGGTGTTACTTGAGCAAAAGCTGTATCTAACTAGAACCAAGCAATGCATTGTTACGAGCTACAAGTAGTACGGCCGCCACAGTTTTAATATCAGTAAATTCACCAGAGCATATTTGTGCTACTAATTTTTCAAACGGGACCATATGCACAACGATATCCTCATCAACATCTTTAGGTAAAGGGTCAACTTTTAGACCCTTAGCTATATAGACTTCCATAATTTCTGAAGAATATCCTGGGGCTAGATAAAAACTACCTGTAGATATCAAGTGATCAGCAGACATTCCTATCTCTTCCCTAAGTTCACGCTTTGCAGTCTCAATTGAGGATTCGCCTTTTTCAAGAGTGCCTGCTGGTATTTCCATTAGCACCTTGTCAACTGCATGCCTATACTGGGACACTAAATACACATTGTCATCTTCATCTATTGCCACAATACCAACACTACCTGAATGCTCCACAACTTCGCGGCACACTGTCTTGTCACTTAAAAAAGTGCGTACATTATCAGTACGTAAATGAACCACTCTACCCTGATATACATATTTACTGGAAACAACCTCAAACTTTGATGTCATCAAATTACAATTCCCAGAGACTATTTTAATAATAAAATTTAATCATATGTTATCTAATCTTTGTCCACAAAATAGTTAACTACCAACCGAGCATCATCCAACATATCATTTTCAATCGGCAGTTCATGATGTACGGTAATCCGCAAGATAAGGTGTGAAGATGCCTCACGAATGTGCCCAGGAATAGATAAATCATTTGACACACCTTGCAAGTAAGAAAATGCGGACTTCCGTCGATTGGTACAACCTTGTCTCACATACCATGATCTTATAGCCCAACCAGCCGCCCTGCGAGCATGCACACGCGCTTTTCCTTCGTTATCAGTAGATCGCGCCGCAACTGCTAATTCCAATTCTGACGCTATTTCTTTAGGCAAGTTACTAATCACAGAAATCTATTGTACCAGAGAGAAACTCCAGAAATGTTATGCTATGTGGCAATACCAAGAACAATCATGTATAGTTACTCTGTGAATACGCATGATGAACACTTAGATGAACTTATTAGTCTGGCTAAATCTGGTGATGTTACCGCTGCCAGAGAAGGATTGCGCACATTTACCAAAAAACATCCTAACAAGTTAATTGCTTGGAAATTCCTAGCTGAATTAGCATCAAGTTCAAAAGAACGTTCAGATGCAATTAGAAGAGCACAACTCTTGGCGCCTGGAGACCCTTGGGTCATAGAAGCTAAAAAACACAACAAGCCTCTAGGTTACAAACAGAACAACTACAGCCACATCAAAGATATTGCTAAAGAAAGTGCTAAAGATGATGAATTAGATACTCAGGAAATTGATAAAGCAGAGATTGTTGAGAAGATTGAAGAATCAACTGAAGCAGATACAATTACTCAGCACTCTAATATTGCACAGGATCAACCTAGTCTTGAATCTACAGATTCCCCCGATCTGGCAACATATTTTCAAAAAGAACAACTGATTATAAAAACTAGTCAGAAGTCAAAACAACCATTTGGGCTGATTTGGTTAGCATCGATAATGGGAGTAGCAGGTATTATCCTTTTATATATTGCCTGGAGCATGAGTTAGTTTCAACGTAAGAAACGTACATCAACCAAGTATCCATTTGCTTTCTAAATCGGTAAATTTTGCCACAGTATATTACGTAAGGAGGCCTAATGACAACTCGATCAAGAAATGAGAAAGTTTTCATCAGTGCTTTAGTATCAATAGTTTTAGTATCATATTTGGTAATAGCATCCATAGGAAATACTGATATATACAGCCTTACTCGAGTTCTTACAGGCAAGAACATAAGCTGCAATTTGCAAGGTATAAATTTAAGCGAAATCAACAAGCCCGAAACTAGTTTGGCAGGTGCTGATCTCGAATATGCGATATTGACTGATGCGAATATGAGTAACTCTAATTTCACAGGAGCATTTATGCGACATGCTATTCTGTCTGGAGCCAATCTACAAAATTCTGTTTTTAGAAACGCTGTGCTTAACAGTTCCGAACTTATCAACACAGATCTGCGTGGTGCTGACCTAAGTGGCGCATATTTAGCCGACGCTAATCTCACTGGTGCTTTGGTGACAGAATATCAGCTTGAAAGCGCCCGTACACTTACAGGTGCAACATTACCAAATGGACAAAAGCACGACTAAATCTAACTTTTAATATCACTACTTAGGGGAGAATTAAAACCTGTCCTTTGAAAACAAGATCAGCATTCTCTATATTGTTTGCAAGTACAAGGGATTGTACTGATGTATTATGAAGCACAGCTATTTTAAATAAATAATCACCTGATTGAACAATATATTTGTTCTCAGAAGCTTCCATTACAACAGTAGCAGGTAGTGGAGTAGGAGTAGGAGTAGGAGTAGGAGTAGCTGTAACAACCACAGTAGTAGCAACGTCAGCGACACCCTCGTAATGAAAATGTGAAGTCTCATCTAATGTTCCAACTATAGTTGTTGTGGACACAACATAATCGCCAGAACCATTATAAGTAACTGTGATAGACTGGACGCTGTCCACATACTCATGCTCGAGGATAATACTGTTACCTGATCCGCCTGACACTAAGGTCTGTAATTGTGCAGTCGAAATGTGGCCAACATGCCCTTTATTTCCTGACCAAAAATCTATGCCTGCATCTATCTTTGTTGCCCGTATAGGCGCAGTACTATACATACGAATAGATGACACAGTGTCATGACCAATTTGATTGTCCATAAAGTCAGAATCGTCATTGCCAAAAAACTCGCTAATTCCACCATAATTGGGTAAGGTATACAAATATACAGCTGTATGTGGTCCCACGCGAATAGATGATACAGCATCATCTCCTATTGCATTTCCAGCTAGCAGTACGTCGTCCACTCGAATCACTTCCTCAATCCCATTATAATTAGAATGCTCATATATTTTTGCCCAAACCTGATATATTTCAGAAATTCCTGAACCCGTCTCACAGGCATCACCTTCACTTGTACCCCATGTATCTTCCTGGTAAGGATTGTAAACAAGTGGACAATTGTCACCCTCATCTGGTATACCATCAAAATCTACTGTTAGATCAGGAGAGCATTTATCACCTCTGCCATCTTTGTCTTCTAATACCACTAGGCGAACCTCATCGTCCAATTTAGGGGCAGTGGTGAACTCTATTTTTTTGCCATCTGAACTCCATGTGTAATCAGTTACTGATACCTGTATTGTTCCACCGACATAAACTCGAGTAGTACTTTTGTCAGCAGGAGCCCATAATGGCTCAAATGATGTTTTCCATTTGTCTCCATGCCCTAATATAAAAGCGGTAACATTATCTCGTTGGTCTGGGTTGCTTACATAGACACAATTATCCGAACTATCTGGGATTCCATCATCATCAGAATCTACAGCAGCATAGACTGCATTAAACCACAAGCAAATGCTTAGAATACCTGATAGACCGGCTGCCCAAGATAGTCTACTGACTCTATTATGTGAAACACTTGAAACGAACTTGTCAAAATTCATAATTTACACAAAAAATACAATGTATAGCCCACTATATGAATATAAAACTAACTTATCCGTTACTTTTATAACACAGTTTTGCTAAATAATGAAGAAAATATAAACTGCACGGATGCCTAAACTCTACAATTATTACTCAAATCATAATCTATAGTCAGCAAGATATATAATCCAATTATTGCAATAATGTCCATCAAATACTTTGAGTGTACCAATTGATACAGATAGACAATCGTAAGACAATCGTTAGATGAATATAATGTAATAGTTTAGGAATATGGTTTAATTGTAACGTAGTATCTTGAAGAAATGTTTACCCTTTTCTCCTATTTTTAAAAGATTGAGAGCTAGCAAACCTAGCTCTCAAATCTTTTAAGTATCATATACAAATCCCATAAGAACTTTTTATTGACTATACAGACAACTCCTCTACGATATAATTTTAAGCAGACTTTATTATATGAACAGTAAAACAATGATTGAGAATAAAACTGGGAATATCCATACAGCTAGATCAGCTAGCACAATTATGTTAGCATTTGTGTTTGCAAACCTGCTCGGATTAGTCCGACAAGTGATAATCAATCGCACATTTGGTACAAGTCCTGTTCTAGATGCTTATTTTACTGCATTCAGAGTACCAGATTTGATATTCCATGTAATTGCAGGAGGTGCTCTAGGATCTGCTTTCATACCAACTTTTACCACTTTACTTGCAAGAGAAAGTAAAACAGAAGCTTGGAAACTTGCTAGCGCAGTCATTAATTGGCTATTTATTGTATCGACTGCTTTTGCTGGCATTTCTGGGTTATTTGCTCCATGGCTCACACAACAATTTTTAGCGCCTGGATTCTCACAAGAACAAGCCTCTATTGTAGTAACCCTGATGCGAATTATGTTAGGTTCTACAGTAATCTTTGGTGCTAGTGGTCTATTGATGGGCATACACCATTCCCATCAACATTTCCTTAGTCCAGCTTTAGCGCCAATACTGTACAACGCTGGGATTACAGCAGGTGCCATACTACTTACACCAAATTGGGGGATTTATGGGTTGGCATACGGAGTATTGATTGGAGCATTCTTACATCTAGCAATACAAATCCCCAGATTAATAAGATATTCTGGCAAATACACACTAACATTAGGTATACAAAATCAATTTGTTAAGACTGTCGGACGCTTAATGTTACCTAGAACTATTGGATTGTCTATATGGCAAATCAACTTTTGGATAAATACGGTGATATGCTCTGGATTACCACCTGGTAGTCTCTCTGCTCTAGTAATTGCCTTTCAAATTTTTACGTTCCCACAAGCTGCAATAGCTCAAGCAATTGCTACAGCAGTTTTCCCTACATTTTCCAAACAGGCAGCTCTAGGTCACACCGATAGAATGCGCCAATCTCTCAATTCTAGTTTGCGTGGAGCACTATATCTTGCCATTCCAGCTAGTGCTGGTTTATGCATAATTGGACGCCCCATAATTGAAATCCTCTTCCAAAATGACAGATTTTCTGCAAACTCAACCAATATGGTAGTTTGGGCACTAAATTGGTATGCACTTGGATTAGTATCGCATTCAGTAGTAGAAATAGTCACAAGAGCATTTTACGCTTTCAAAGACACACGTACTCCAATGATTGTCGGGGGCATCTCTATGATATTAAACGTAATACTTAGCCTTGTGTTAGCAAGTGCTTTCCTAGCCAACAATTATTTTCCACATGGTGGCTTAGCATTAGCTAATACCATAGCTACCACTGCTGAGATGATGGCTTTACTCTGGATAATCGGACCACGACTTGCAGGCCTGCAAATTTTTATATTACTAAAAAGCGTTTTGAGAACTATGATTGGAACAATAGCTATGTCAATCTTTTTATATGTTTGGTTACAAATAACAACTCTTCCTGTTATTGTAACCGTTCTAGGTGGAATAACGCTAGGAATAACAATATTTTGGGGAATCACTGCAGCTTGTGGTAGTCAACAAGCAAACAAGATACCTATGATAATTGTGCGCCAAATCAAAAGATTAGGGACGTGACAACACATATATTATTCATCCGAAGAAGATTGTTCATCAATCTGAGACTCGGCCTCATCAAGTAATTGATTGCAGCGTTGTGAAAGCAGCTCACCTCGTTTGTATAACTGCAATGATTCTTGAAGTGAAAGCTGGCTATTTTCAAGCTTACTAACTATGGATTCCAATTCTGTAAGTGATGCTTCAAAGTCAAGTGACTCTGGCTCCCTAGATTTTCCCATCAACTCTACTCCTCTGAAATAACTCTTCCAACTTCAACCTCGAATTTTCCTTTTTCTACAAGCACATCTAACAACTGGCCCTTCGATACGACACTTGAATCAGATATTGTTTGCGTTGTACCAGCACGAGTCACAATAGCATAACCCCTATTCAAAGTCGCATTAGGCCCGAGACTGTCTAATAGATGGTCAAACTTTTCCAATGTCAATCGCTTTCTGTAAATACTATTGCGTATGTCAGATACGCACGTACTATACAGGTGATTTAATTTTTGGCGCGCAGTCTGTATCGCATTTACCGGCGACAAAGCTTGCAACATACTGTTGATTTCATCCAATCTCAAACTGCTTATTTGGATTTTATACACAACTGCCTCCGAAATCTTTTCCAAATCTGAGTGAATTTTCTGACGTAGTAAATGATGGTCCGGTGTAGCAATCTCTGCAGCAGCCGATGGAGTGGGCGCACGTACATCAGCAGCTAAGTCCGCTAATGTAAAATCTGTTTCATGACCAATCCCAGTTACTATAGGAGTTTTTGTTGCAGAAATAGAGCGTATCACATCTTCCGAATTAAATGCTGCTAAGTCCTCTGCATCACCACCACCTCTACCCAACAATATGACATCTGCATTCACATTGTCAGCAGCATTTAAAGCATCAACTATTTCTACAGGAGCTTCGGTACCCTGAACAGAAGTTGGTATAAGTTGAACTTTTGCGATAGGCCAACGTCTGTTGATCACATTCAGCATATCATGATATGCTGCACCAGATGAAGACGTAACTATTGCTATTGTAGCTGGAAGAGACGGTAATGTTTTTTTATTGTCCGATTCGAACAGTCCTTCAGAAGCAAGTTTGTCCTTTAATATCTCCGTCTGGACCAATAAATCACCTACTCCAACTGATTCGACCATGCTAGCATAAAGTTGATATCGCCCCCCAGAAGGATAGATAGTTACATGTCCATATACAATTACTCGATCACCATCATGTGGAAAATAAACCAACCGAGCAGCAACGCTGCGCCACATGACACATTGGATAGTAGACTCTTTGTCCTTAAGAGAAAAATATACATGGCCTGATTGCGGACGCGAAACATTTGATAATTCGCCTATTACCGCAACATCATGCATCTGGAGGTCATTCTCAAACAAGTCTCGTACATAATCTGTTAGTTCGCTGACTGTCCAATGAACACCCGGTAGACGAAAAGGTATTTGCATGCTCATATGCATAATCTGTTGATATTTCTGTATATATGATAGTAAACTACCACATCCAAGCTGTCAATTGAGAGCTGTGTAAATGTTATAATGACCATATGGTCAAATGCATATACAACTACATTATTGTTGGTTCTGAAGAATTGCCATGAGTATACAATTTGGTACTGACGGATGGCGAGCTGTGATTGGAGATACGTTCACATTCGGAAATTTACGACTCGTGTCTCAAGCAATTGCCGATGCAGTTAGCTCTCCAGACTGGCTTGATGAAGAACATCAAAATCATGACCCAAATCTGATGGTGGTAGGATATGACACTCGTTTTCTATCAGATCGTTTTGCAAGGGAAGTAGCCAGAGTACTTGCAGGTAACGGGATTAAGGTATACCTTGCTCATGCCGACGCACCGACACCAGCAATTTCATACTCAGTACAACACCTAAAAGCTGCTGGGGCAGTTATGATCACTGCTTCCCACAATGCCCCCCGCTACAACGGTGTAAAAATTAAAGCTGCTTATGGTGGGAGTGCACAACCTAGTCAATGCCGTAGGGTAGAAGTATGCCTAAACGACAATGAAACACGAGCACGAGGTCCTAACCTGGTCGATTTTGACCAAGCAGTCTCAAATGGAACAATTACACGTTTCAATCCTTACCAACCATACGCTGAACATCTTCACAATATTATAGACATCGACTGTATTGCAAACCATCCTGATAGATTACACGTAATATCAGATGCGATGTATGGATCTGGAAGAAGTTATTTGAAAAGTATCTTGAGCGGTACTGGCATCGAAGTTATGGAAATTCGTAGTGAAATGAATCCAGGATTTGGGGGAATTCACCCTGAACCAATAATGAAATATTTAGGGGCAACAGCTAGCGCGATAGCAAATGGAAAAGGTGATATAGCAATTATTACAGATGGAGATGCAGACCGCATTGGCATTATGGACAACCATGGTCAATTCATTGATCCTCATCGAATCATGGCCTTATGCCTCAAATATCTTGTTGAACA
>DDZT01000018.1:51564-61482 GCA_002346435.1 Anaerolineales bacterium UBA3001 | reverse complement strand
AATCGACAAGCATCTTTATACAATCTTCAGGTAAAAGAAACTCCTGTTGGTTTTAATCACATATCTAATCTCATGCGTTCAGAAAACGTAATAATAGGAGGAGAAGAATCTGGTGGAATAAGTATTAACGGACATATCCCAGAAGGAGATGGTATCCTAATAGGACTGCTGATATTGGAATTGATGGCTAAATTCATGACCCCAATTCACGACCTTGTGAGTGAACTGCTCAACACTTTTGGTCCTGTAGAATATATTCGCAACGACCTAAGACTTTCTCATCCTGTTGAAAAAAACGAGTTAGTTGCCTATTTACATAAAAATGCTCCCAATAAAATAGGGCATCTTCAAGTAAATAATGTACAGACCAATGACGGAATAAAATATCTTATGGAGGATGACAATTGGCTATTGATTCGTCCAAGTGGAACTGAACCAGTTCTACGTATTTACGCTGAGGGTCGCAGCAAAGAGAATGTGGAAGCCCTTATGGAATATGGCCGCAAAGTTGCAGAAAATACATAACAATTGTTACAAATAGTCTGCTCATCTACGCCGACGACAACAATACGTCTCCACGGCAAATGAATGATCAATCGCCGGCGCAGCAATAAAATTACAAAAGCAACCTATCTATCCATTAGCAAACCGTCTTACTGACCTTGTAACAATCACCACTGATATCAGCACAAACATTGCCAATACCAACACAGGCAATCCTACCTCATCAGCAAATCCAGTATCTGGAAGTGTCTCTGGAGAAGCAACACCCTCTGCCATGTCAACCGATACTAAAGATGTATTTGCATCATTATTGAGATCACTCGTACTTGATGATGCAATAACCTTGTTGTCAGTTTCAACAATGGATGACTCTGAATTTGGCGACGAAACCTGTGCCTGAACAACAATTGGTTCTGCCGGCAATACCTCAACACTATCTATAGCTGCCTCATTTGCATCAGACCCCAAGCTTGATGCTAATCTTGCTTGTTGCTCAGTGTCGGACGATACTACAGCAGCCACTTGAGCTACTGAAGTAGCCTCTGCATAAACAGCTACCTGAGTATTACTAATATTTATTTCTGCTATCTGGGTTGCACTAGCACTGGCCTGGGCAGGTTTGATTTTGAATGCGTACAATCCTAAAGACACCAAACCAGCTACAAAAAGACCACCTAGTGCCACGGACGCTACGATGAAAGGCCTATTTGAGGACTCTTCCTGATACTCCATGATACACCTCCCCTAAAGTGGATATCACAACCATCCTAATCTAACTTTATACTTACAAAAAGACAAAGTCTTTTTGTGTGCCTTAGAATGACTATGCTAAGACAACTGCCGGGGAAGCAATACTGGCTATTTTACATGGTAAAGACAATTTTGCACAGCCTTTTAATTGTGTCATACCAATAAACATATTCCCCAGCAGACACGCTAAGACTATATTAGAAGATGCAATATTAATGCCAGGATCTAAAAATTTACTTATAATTAATCTAAATGCACAAACTGAAATCCACATACTCGCAACATGACCTAGAGCTACTTAGAATGATTGCCTCGGCAGCAGGACTGCTGTTGCATGCTAGCAATAAAAGAAATGCAGCTATTGAACTATCTTCAGCAATGCAAGAACCTGACAATTTGAAACTAAATTGCGCGGGATTAGGTGAAGAAGCCCAAGATGTCTTATATGAACTATTAGCGTCAGGGGGACAAATGACGGTTTCGTCAATTAGTAGAAAATACGGTGCTATTCGACCGTTGGGTCCAGCTGCGCGACAACGGGAAAGACCCCAACTAGAACCCGCTAACCCTGTTGAAACATTATGGTATCACGGTCTAATCGGAAGAGCTTTTGACAATCAATCAGATGCGCAGGAATATTATTATATTCCATCTGACCTACTACCATTATTGCCATTGCCAAAACCAAAAACTCTCAGTATTCGTGAATTGCAAAACCAATCTCCCAATGAAAACAATATATTAGTAGCAAAACAGACTTTAGTAGATGATGCTTGCACAACTCTTGCATTTCTGCGCGCATACAAAGAAAACTCTTATGATCACTCTAAATCTGAGTTCAATGTAAGTCTTGACAAACTACATGCATATCTACATCAGCCAAAACACTTGAATATGCTTCTTTCACTATTACAAGATATAGGATGCATATCAAAATCAGGATTAACACCCATATCCAAAAATACCCGTGTATTTCTGTCTAATAACCGCTCAGAACAATTAAGGTCCCTAGCCAACGCATGGCACAAATCCACCCGATGGATAGATCTTTTTTCCGTACCCACGCTTGAATTCAATCATTCTGACTCAATACGATTACGTCCAGAAAAAGTTCGCAATTCTATACTGGACCAACTCAACATGATAGATAGTGACGTATGGGTAGATCTAAACAAATTTGTCAAAATAATCAAAACAAATTGTCCTGACTTCCAACGTGTATCTGGCGACTATAACTCATGGTACATAATCAACAAAGCAACAGGCAAACAACTCAAAGGTTTCAAGTACTGGAACCTAGTAGAAGGAGCTCTAGTCAAACAAATAGTAACAGGTCCAATACACTCACTAGGTATGATAGATCTATCTCGTAATCACGAATCGTTTCGTCTCAACCAAATGTTCTATAAATTAATGCAAAATGAGCCCTGGGAAATTGTAGAAGAACAAAAGCCGCTGGCCATAAATGATAATGGTCTTATAACAGCATTTAGGTCTAGTAATCGCGCTGACCGTTTTCTGGCTGCTAGACTGGGAAAATGGGAAATGACACGCAATCCTGACTTGTACCGTTATCGCATATGCGCAAATAGTTTGCAACAAGCAAAAGAACAGGGATTCACTGCTAGTCATGCAATCTCATTTTTGCAGCGAGCCACTGAACAAAGTTTACCTGATTCGATACTTAAAGCACTACAAAATTGGGCCAATGAAGGAATCGCAGCCCAACTAACAAAGATAACTGTAATTACTTTTAATTCAGAATCCACCTTGCAAATGCTATTAAGTGACACTCAGGCCAAACAATACTTAGAAGAACAGATAGGACCACTAACTTTTCGGGTAAGATACGATAGTCGCAAACAACTGCGTGATCATATGATCAAATTGGGTTTGATACTTGAAATTAATGATTCATAGGCGTAATGTACTATTGTAAACTTATATCCATAACGCTAAATTGCTGGCAATTGATAAAAATACAAAACATCCTTCATGAATAACATATGGATACTGTAGCACCCCTGCCGCGACTCGAACGCGGGACCTCTTGCTCCGGAGGCAAGTGCTCTATCCACTGAGCTACAGGGGCAAGTGCCGGATGTCATTTATAATAGTGATTGTTTCCTATTCATTTTACTTACTAAGACAGCCCAGCGCGAAGACAAATGTACCAATGGGTTAGAAATATTTGTATCAAGGATTGCATCATTCAAATTATTAACAAATGCATCGGAATCCACATAATCCTGCATATACATGGTCGATGTACCCACCTCAGAATAAGAATGAGCATCGGAGCCCACTGTGGGCATCAATCCTAATTCATTAGCAAACAAAGACGCATCGTGGTTCATTGATGCATTTAATGAACGTGAGTTAAACACTTCAATTGCATCTACATGCGGAGCTATCATACGCAAATCTGATTCAGACCAAGAACCATGACGATGAATGTCAAATGGATGTGGCACCAAAATCACAGCTCCCTGATCTCGAAAGCGCTCGACAGTGTCTAAAGGATCAAGCCCATATGGAACTTCCTTCTCAACAAATAGAGCTATTAGTTCACCTTTCGTTGTCATAATCTCTACGCCAGGAATTATCAGGTCTGGTGCAAGCGAAGCCATCTCAAAAGCACCTTTAGTAGTGTTGTGATCTGTCACACAGAGACGATTTATGCCGCGCTCATGACAAACTTCAATCAACCGTTTGGGGCGCATCAAACAATCTTTAGAATAATGCGTGTGACAATGAGTTTCAATCCTAATAGCATTTATCATGAATAAGACAAAGTATACCTCTTACATGATGGTAAAATTACTTTATTCGTATACTAGATGTTTTATCAATTATGACTAAAATGATCAAAAAATATCTATGTTAAATAGAAACAAAGAGCAAATATACCTTTATAGTAGCCTAATCATACTAGCGCTTCTATCTGTAACAATATTGGTCTACGCTACCATGGGAGTGCCAACAAATATATCTGCGATAGCGGATGGAATATTAGTATTATTACTAGTACCAATCATTATCTTTGCCGGACTTGCATTGATATTCATTCTAATATTATCCTACTATCTGGGACGATTATACAAATCTGCAAACTCTCTATTAGATAATTTGCAAATATTCACTAAAAGAACTAATAGGTCAGCTAAAAGATATGCTCAAAAAACCAACGCACAAATAAACCAGTTTAACCGAATAATACAAATCCCCTTAAATGCTATTGGTTACTTGAGAAGACAATTCACCAATTTATTTTAGGAATATATAGTGAATAAGCTCAGAAAACAAACTGTACTCCTGTCTGGTATAGTCGGCGCTTTAGTTGGAATTTGGCTAGTATCCTTCCTACACCACAATAAAGAAGCCGATGATGATACAGAATTTTCTGCCAGAGAAATAATATCGTTAGCTATGGAAGCACTGAAATTACTCCAAAACTTTTTAAATAAGACAGGTTAGATACCATTACTAACTGGTTTACTACAACACCTTTGTTGACACAAACCTTAATCAATAGGTCATCTGCCTGAATTTAATGAGCTGTAATCAATGATTCTGAGATTGCAGCCAACGAAGTCACTCTAGTGCAGTATAATTTTATTATGGATCATTGGAAAATAGCTCCACCTAAGCCATCATCATTAGGGGATCATGATGTACAAATCGATGGGCATCACCTGAAAGACAAAAGGGTGGCACTCGTGATAACTGGTGGAATAGCAGCAATGAAAGCCCCTTTTATTATTAGAGCTTTACGCAGGCAAGGGGCATCAGTAGTAGTATTTGCTTCCGAAGAATCTCTGCGATACACGACTATTGATGCACTGGAATGGAGTTCTAATCATAGGGTAGTTAACCACCTTACTGCAGCATCCGAACATCTAAGTGATAACAACCCATTTGATCTATATCTCGTCGCTCCTGCTACTTACAACACTATCAACAAAATAGCTAATGGTATAGCTGACAATACAGTCACCACTGTATTGGCAGTAGCTATTGGACGAATGGAACGAGGAAAGTCAAAGCTTGTGATTGCTCCTACCGCACATGGCATGTTACATAACTCGTTGCTTACAACTTCATTACACAAGCTAGAAAATCTCGGTGTGCACATAATCCCACCACGGGAGGAACATGGCAAACACAAACTACCACATGAAGATAATATAGTAGCCGAAACCAGCCGTATGCTGAGCAATTCCTCTCTCAAGAATCTAGCAATTATTGTCACTGGTGGACCTATACCATCATCAGTAGATGATGTACGACAAATATCCAATATATTTACAGGTCAACTGGGACTTACAATAGCAAAAGAATTACATTTGCGAGGTGCGGATGTCTTACTAATACAAGGCTCTAAAGCTATCCAATCTCCAACGTGGTTACCTATTATTAAAGTAAACAATATAGTGGAATATGCTGATGTAATCACACATTCACTAACAAATAAACAATACGCTGCAGGAATTTTTACGGCAGCAGTTGCAGATTTTCGACCAAATTCACCATTAACAGGAAAGATTTCTAGCAATAATCCACTAGAGCTAAGTTTGGTGCCAACAGACAAGATAATAAATCAAGTAAAAACTAATTTTCCCGATGTTTACATGATTACATTTAAGTATGAACATAATATGACTTATGATGAATTGCTATCAAAGGCACATAAGAGAATCGAGCAAGGATATCCGGTGGTGGTAGCAAATTGTGGTAATGAAAAAGGGCCCGGTGGTGAACAAATAGCTCATCTAGTAAGTTCTAGCACTAAGCAACCACAAAAAGGCACCGGAAAACTAGAGATAGCCAAGATGATAACAAATCACCTTGAACAAATACAGGAAACAGCAGAGTAAAATTGATAAACTTAGGACAATAAAATAATGGCAAACCACATAGTGTGTTTGACTTTCGATTTCGATGTCATGTCAGGACACATTGCCCGAGGCAGGACTACACCTACTCCTATCTCACGAGGAGAATTTGGCATCGTTGGTGCAGGTCGCATTCTTTCCTTGCTAAAATCCCAGGAAATATCATCTACTTGGTTTATCCCTGGTTTCACAATCGAAACTTACCCAGAAGCTTGCGTACAAATTGCAGCAAGTGGCCACGAGGTTGCACATCATGGTTGGACACATGTTCCACCCGACTTGTTGAATGTGGAACAGGAAGAATATGAAATGATTCTTGCCAACGAAGCCATAGAAAAATTGTGCGGCAGAAAAGCACAGGGATACCGATCTCCAGCCTGGGATCTAAGTCCCAATACTTTAGACTTGTTGGTCAAGCATGGTTTTTTCTATGAAAGCTCTATGATGGGACATGACTATTTACCTTACCGGGTCCGTCAAAAAGACGTAATCAAATTGCATGAACCCATGCAATTTGGTGAAGAAACCCCATTAATAGAAATGCCTATTAGCTGGTCGCAGGATGACCACCCTCATTTTGAAATGCGCAATGATTTGCGACGGTCTGGTCATCGTAATGCCAATAGTGTCATGGAAAACTGGATTGATGATTTTGTCTACATGACCCGCTACACTAATTGGGGAATCATCACTTATACTTGTCATCCTTATGTAATTGGACGTGGGCATCGAATGCTAATGCTGGAACGTTTTGTCACAAAACTCCGAGCCCTGGGAGCAGAATTCATGAGCATGGAAAGTGCGGCTCGCTTGTACGACAAGCATAACCCTTTCGACTAATTGTTAATCAATTGAGATATTGCGATATCAACATCATTAGGAACACTATATAAACCTTCTCTTTTTACCGAGTCAGAAGCTACATTAATTGCTAGCCTAGCAGCCAAGCTATGGTCTCTAGTATGATAATACAACACGAAAAATACTGAGGCAAATATATCTCCAGCGCCTGTAGAATCTTTCATCACCACGTTAGGTGCTTGAAATTGATGTCTTTTCCCTCCCCCAAATACAGTTGCTCCTTTGTCAGACTCAGTAATCACTAACACTTTTGAAACAGCAGCACATCTTTCTATGTAGTCCCAATCCCCATCTACATCTTCAATACTGAACACTACAACATCAGCATTAGATATAACTTCTGTCAACTTTGGGAATGCACTCCTTATTATTCTTCCATCATGATCCCATTTACGAAGCCACCCTTGTAGTGTTACCCCAATAAATGCATCAGAAAATTGGTGGGCTATTGACTGGTCTATATCGTTAGCCAAAGGACCTATGTGTACAATTGGCGCTGTCAACCATCGTACTGGTACACTATCATAAGATAATGATGAAGCCCGCTTTCGCAAATATTGTACTCTTCCAGTATCAGTATATATATTTTGATATTCTGTTGTCACGTCTGAATGCTGGCGCGCAACCAATATGCCATTTTTCTCCAAAGGCAGAAGGTTCAAGTCTGTACTGATAGACGACACAATCCCAACTCGCAGGCCTAATACGTTTGCCATGAGACCACTATAAGACGCTGTACCTCCTAGAGAATACTTGCCATTAGCACTCAGATCGCGAGTAATACTACCCAACATTAAATAATCAATTGAGTTTGATACAGCTGAAGGGTTTTCACCAATCATTGTGAAAACATTTGATAGAATAAATTGATTTCGATTTATTGTCCAAGCAAATTTGTAATTGTCTGCAGCTAAGCGCCCAAAATAAAGTCTTCCACCATTCTACGTGCCTCATCATCAGTGTATTGAACTGGAGGAGATTTCATAAAATAGGCGGAGGCCTCATGCAAAGGTCCTGAAATATTACGGTCCAACGCCAGTTTGGCACAACGCACAGCATCAATTACTACACCTGCCGAATTTGGAGAATCCCACACTTCCAGTTTCAATTCTAAATTTATAGGCACGTCTCCGAATGAATTGCCTTCCATACGAATATGACACCATTTGCGATCTGTTAACCACGGAACATAATCGCTAGGACCCACATGTACATTATCATCTCCAAGATCATAAGGAAGTTGGCTAGTTACAGATTGTGTCTTAGAGATTTTCTTAGATTCAAGTCTTTCACGCTCAAGCATATTATAGAAATCCATATTACCACCAAAATTAAGCTGGTAAGTACGATCCAGATGAACACCGCGCTCTCGAAACAAGTTTGCCAGCACACGATGTGTAATGGTCGCTCCAACTTGGCTTTTGATATCATCGCCAATGATAGGAACACCATGCTCCCTAAAACGCTCTGGCCAATAATCTTGACTAGCAATAAAAACAGGTACACAGTTAACAAACGCACAACGACTTTCCAAAATATGCTCCACATACCATTTCGTTGCCATCTCAGAACCAACGGGTAAGTAACTTACTACCACATCAGTTCTAGTATCTTTAAGAATCTGTACTATGTTATCTGTTGGGCCAGGTGCTTTATCAACTACTCCACTTAGGTATTTTCCTATACCATCATGCGTCATACCCCTATGTACAGTAACACCCATGTTGTCAACATCAGCAAATTTCGTTGTATTGTTAGGGTTTGCCAAAATCGCTTTACTTAAATCCAGTCCCACCTTACCATCAACAACATCGAAGGCTGCCGAAAATTCGATATCACTGATGTGATATCCACCGAGATTCACATGCATTAAGCCAGGTACTTCAACATCATCGCTAGCATTCTTATAATATTCTACACCTTGCACGAACGATGAGGCACAATTGCCAACACCGATAATAGCAACCCGTACCTTATTGTGTTGATTTGTCATGACAATATAGCTCCTAGATATCTTTTGCCAAATTAGATCATTTCAACGCCATTAACATATTACAATCCGCTGTTACGACTCAAATTGTAAATCTACATCTAAATCACTATACATCTCATCACATCTCAATGGTTCAACAATAAAACCAATGAGGACTCAATCCATAAACTAACTACGCCTTGACCTATTTGAAGGACCACCTCGACCCCGACGATCTCCACCACCACGACTATTCCTACCGGAAGAACGAGGTTTGCGAGGCTTGTCACGCTCCCGGGCTTCTTCCACACTCCAGCCCTCTAGCACAGCCTGTCGTGACAAACGAACCTTTCCATTCGCATCAACATCTGTCACCATAACAGTTAATTCTTCGCCTACCTTGGCAACATCCTCAACCTTTTCCACACGAAAATCAGCCAACTGACTAATATGTACTAAACCATCAGTACCAGGTATGATCTGTACAAAAGCTCCAAATGGTTCAGTACGAACCACTTTGCCGGTGTAAATCCGACCAACCTCAGCACTTTCTGTCAAGGCTTCAACACGAGTACGGGCTTCCTCTGCAGCTGGACCTTCAGGAGCAGCTATAAACACACGGCCATCGTCTTGAACATCAATCTTAGCGCCTGTTTCCTCCTGAAGTGCACGAATTGTCTTGCCCCCTGGTCCGATCACCGCACCTATTTTATCTTCTGGGACATTTACCACTATCATACGCGGCGCATAAGGTGACATATCTTCACGAGGCATATCAATATGATCAGTCATTACACCCAATATTTCCAAACGAGCCTCTCGCGCCTGTAACAACGCCTCCTCCATAATCTCTGCAGTAATTCCAGTGATTTTTATATCCATTTGTAGAGCAGTAATACCAGCGTCAGTACCTGCTACCTTAAAATCCATATCACC
>DDZT01000018.1:3968-51240 GCA_002346435.1 Anaerolineales bacterium UBA3001 | reverse complement strand
ATGATCTTCCATTCCTTGTATATCAGTGAGAATGACGTAACGTTCATCCTGTTTCACCAACCCCATTGCAATCCCTCCAACTGGCTTTTTGATAGGCACACCAGCATCCATCAGGGCTAATGTAGATCCACATACTGATGCCATAGAAGTTGACCCATTAGAGGAAAGTACTTCAGAAACCACTCGTAATGTGTAAGCAAAATCATCTTCATCTGGTAAAACAGCTTTCAATGCTGTTTCAGCCAGAGCACCATGACCTATTTCACGTCGTTTAGGACCACGCAAAAACCAAGTCTCACCAGTACTGTATGGTGGAAAGTTATAATGATGCATATAACGCTTTTCATTCAATGGAGAGAGAGTATCAAGCATCTGTGCTTCCCGTGGGGTCCCCAGAGTCGCCAAGCTCAATACTTGAGTTTCACCTCTAGTAAACAGTCCCGAACCATGTGCCCTCGGACTAAGACCAGTCTCAGCCGCAAGCGATCGAAGATCGCTGGATCCACGTCCATCGGGCCGCACACCATCTAAAATACGGTTACGGACTTCCGTCTTCACTACATTACTGAATGAAGTCTTTACATCACCGAGTTCTACTTCTTCATTGCCATCATAATCTAGTAACAAATCATCCTTCAGCGCATCTAATGCTTGATCACGCATAGATTTTTCATCATTATCTCGTATTGCAGAAACCACCTTTGCTTGAACTTTATCAACAATCTCTTGCTGTAGATTATCATCTATAGAAAAACTCTGATAGTCATCACGTTTTGGTTTTCCAACTTCGGTGGCCATTTTGTCTTGCATATCAATTAAAGGTCTTAGAGACTCATGCCCAAAAGTAAGAGCTTCAACCATTGTTTCTTCTGGCACCTGATCAGCACCACACTCGACCATCAGTATTGCATCGCGTGTGCCAGCAATACGTAGATCAAGGACGGATTCGGCCATTTGCTCAAAAGTGGGGTTTACAACAAAATCTCCCTCTATCATCCCAATTCGTACTGCTCCAATCGGACCCTCATATGGAGGTATACCATAGGGAATATCAGAAATAGACAACGCCGCACTAGCACCAACAATAGCTAAGATGTCTGGCTGGATATTGCCATCCACAGAGAGAGCGGTAATAATAATTTGTACTTCGTTGCGTAAATCTTTCGGAAAAAGTGGTCGTAATGGTCGATCCGTTAAACGACAGGTCAGTATAGCACCTTCACTAGCACGACCCTCACGTCTAAAGAATGATCCCGGTATACGACCAGCTGCATACAGTTTTTCCTCGAAATCAACGCTTAGTGGAAAGAAATCTATTCCAGGTCGGGCATTTGAAGACATTGTAGCAGTAGCCAGTAACATTGTGTCACCCTGTCTAATGGTAACTGCTCCACCAGCTAATCCAGCTAATTTACCTGTTTCGACAATTATCTCTTGTCCACCTACATTACTCGTAAATTTTTTGTGTTCAGACATTAAAAAAAACCTCCATAATTGGACAGCAAATACTCCATACAAAAGCATAGAGTAAAACAAAACTTTGATTTTTCCGAAATGGAGGTCAGGGACTGGAAACAGGAGAGGAAGCATGCACAATATATTGCTTCCTATTCTCTATCCAATGCCTCACCATGCAGTCCGGACTCTAACTTACATTAGTAACTGGCCAATTAAGTTGCCAGCATTTTCCATGTGAAACAAAAACTAATTAGCTGCGCAACCCAAGCTGCGCGACAATCTCTGCATATCTTTCAGGCACATTGCTCTTCATATAATGCAGATGCCTTCTACGCTGACCAACCAATTTTAATAGTCCTCGTCGCGTATGCTCGTCTTTTTTATGTTCTCGCAAGTGATCAGTTAGATACTCAATCCTCTTGGTCAAGATAGCAACTTGCACTTCTGGTGACCCAGTATCAGTAGCATCACGCTGAAATTCCTTAATTATGTCTGCTTTTGCATCTCTAGAAAGTGTCATGACATTTATCCTTTTGTCACCATTTGACCAGCCTTGCATGAAATCTACAAGCCAATCAAAGGTCAAGTCAATAGGTCGAAATTATACCATACAGAATTAAGACAAATTGAATAGTTTTTATTATCGAATTTGTCGATCGATAAGCAAGATATACTACAACCTAATATGATTTGGCAAAGTAAGCTTTATCTTTGGCCATTTTTCCACAATGAATACATGTGCCACCTTTGACTGGCAAGTCAATGTCAGGTATACATCGACTTGTTGCTTTTGTCTCAGTCTTAATGGCAATCTCACATGTGTCTTCACCACACCACCATGCGAGAGCAAAACCATCAGCCACTATTTCTTTAAAATGATCATAATCGCGTGGTTCGTAAGTATTACTATCCCGAAATTTAGTTGCACGCTCCAAAAGAGAATCCTGTATAACAATCAACAAATCACTCACTATAGATGTAATATTATCCTGAGATACAATACTTTTACCTTCTTTGCCAACGATATCTCTACGTGCCAATGTGACTGATTGATTTGCAATATCCTTGGGGCCAATCTCCATTCTTAATGGTACTCCCCGTAATTCCCAATGGTTAAATTTGTGACCAGGTGTAAAACCTTCCCTATCATCAATATGTACTCGAATGTCATGGTCCAATAACTCACTACTAATACGCTCCACAGTCTCCATAACTATGGTTTTTTGATCATCATCCTTGTAAATTGGTATTAAGACAACCTGATGCGGTGCGAGTCTAGGAGGCATAATAATACCTTGGTCGTCACCATGAGTCATTATCATCGCTCCTATAAATCTGGTAGACAATCCCCATGAAGTCGTCCAACAATACTGCATCTCATTATTATTATCAAGATATTGTATATCAAATGCTTTCGCAAAATTCTGCCCGAGATTGTGAGATGTGCCTGCCTGCAAAGCTTTTTTATCACCCATCATAGCTTCAATACTATAGGTAACATCTGCTCCAGGAAATTTCTCAGAATTACTTTTGCGGCCGTAAAAAGGTGCTATAGCAGCTTCATTGCGCGCAAAGTCTATATATACATCTAACATCTGTAAAGTCTCTTCTTGCGCTTCTTCATAGGTGGCATGGGCTGTGTGACCCTCTTGCCACCAAAACTCCAATGTTCGTAAAAAAAGCTTGGTCCGCAGTTCCCAACGTACAACACTATTCCATAAATTAATCAATACTGGTAAATCGCGATAGGAATTGATCCACTTAGAATAAGTGTGACCAATAATTGTTTCTGAAGTTGGACGTACAACTAACGGCTCCTCCAATTGCTTACCACCGCCTATTGTTACTACTGCCAACTCGGGGGAAAATCCTTCCACATGCGATGCCTCACGATCAATAAAACTCTTTGGTATAAACATAGGAAATCCAGCATTGACGTGACCAGTATCTTTGAAGCGCCTATCTAAAGCCTGCTGCATATTTTCCCAAAGGGTCCATCCATAAGGTTTTACTATCATAGTGCCCCGCGCAGGCCCATAATCAGCCAAGTCTGCACGCATTACTACTGTGTTGTACCAATCGTTATAATCTTCCGTACGAGATGGCAATTTCTTTTTAGACATATTAGTTATCAATTACTCCAATACAAACAATCAAACACTATTTATTATTACGATTTTTCCAATCTCTTTACAGCATCTGATGCTGTATCAACCGTCTTCAGCAACATTCTATGTGCATCATCAACATAATCACCACGCTGCTCCATAAGAACATTAACAATGTCTGACCATGGTTTGCCAACTACAATCAATTCCTTGCTAGGTATCTCTTCACACTGTAATAAACCCCAAGTGTATGCAATTTCCAACAATGTTCCTATACCTCCGGGCATAGCAATTGCTGCTTGTGATTCTACTACTAGATGATGTAAGCGTCCGCGCAAATCATTGTAACGTATTTCTTCTGTAACCCATTTGTTCACCTCTAAACCTGGCACCATTGTCTCAATTTGATCGCAACTTATACCTATTACATGGCCACCAGATTCACTAGCGCCTCGACTAACTGCCTCCATTACACCGCGATAAGCACCGGTTGAAACAATGTAACCGGCCTTAGCCAACAACCCACCTAGTTCGCGTGCTTCACGATAAGTAGCAGTCCCTTCTCGTGGACGAGAGGATCCAAAAACAACTACTATTGGTAACATGGCATTAGTGTACCATAGTGATTAGAGAAAACATAAAATCAGTAATAATGAATGGAATTCAGTGAGTGGTATAATGTGTTGCCACTCGAAGATGTAGGATTATTGATAGAAACAATCCGTTATGAGAACTCATGATTGTAGAGTAGGTTTTAGTATAATTATTTAGGTTAACCAATGAGCATTAATAAATCTGAAGTTTTTGAATATCATAGTCATAAACGACCTGGGAAAATAGAGGTCGTGGCTAGCAAGCCTCTGGAAACGCAACGACATCTCTCACTAGCCTACAGCCCAGGTGTAGCCGAAGTAGTAACTGCTATTGCTGAAGACAATGCAACAGCGTACAGTTATACAGCAAAAGCCAATCTTGTTGCTGTAATTTCTAACGGCACCGCTATTTTAGGTTTGGGTAATCTAGGAGCACTAGCATCCAAAGCGGTTATGGAAGGTAAGGGTGTGCTTTTCAAACAATTCGCAGATATTGATGTATTTGACATTGAAGTAGATACTGAAGACACTGAAAAACTGATTGAGGTCGTTCAAGCAATATCTCCAACTTTTGGTGGCATCAATTTAGAAGACATCAAATCACCAGAATGTTTCGAGATTGAACAGCGCTTAGTAGACTCATTAGACATTCCTGTATTCCACGATGATCAACATGGTACAGCTATCATCTCTGGAGCTGCACTCCTAAATGCACTAGAAATAACTGGCAAATCACCCACTGAATTGCGTGTTGTGGTCTCAGGTGCAGGTGCAAGTGCAATTTCCTGTTCCGATTTTTATATAACTCTCGGAGTCAAACGAGAAAACATCATGATGGTTGATTCTAGTGGAGTAATTTACAAGGGCAGAGACTCTGGAATGAACAAGTTCAAAGAGCGTTTCGCTGTTGATACTGATTGTCGTACACTTGAAGATGCAGTACGTGGTTCGGATCTTTTTCTGGGACTTTCAGTGGCTGACTTATTGACACCAGAAATGCTGCTGACTATGGCAGATCAGCCAATAATTTTTGCGATGGCCAATCCTGATCCAGAAATCAACTATGACTTAGCCAAGAAAGTTCGTCCTGACGCACTTGTTGCCACTGGACGTAGTGACTTTCCTAATCAAGTCAACAATGTGCTAGGATTCCCATTTATCTTCCGAGGAGCACTTGACGTGGGTGCACGTACTATCAATAACGATATGAAGATTGCAGCAGCTAAGGCTCTTGCAGATCTAACACATGAGGATGTGCCTGACAGTGTATTAAAGGCATATGGACTTGACTCGCTCACCTTCGGTCCAGATTATCTAATCCCAAAACCATTTGATCCGAGAGTACTAATCTGGGAAAGCGCAGCAGTAGCAGAGGCTGCTATAAAAACAGGAGTAGCACGTCAAAACATAGACTTAGACATTTATCGAGAACAACTTGCTGCAAGATTAGGCCATGGACGTCAAGTTCATCGACACATAATAAATGTGGCCCGCCAACAACCCAAGCGTATTGTATTTCCTGAAGGAGAACAGAACAAAATAATACGCGCAGCTGCACAGATAACAGAAAGAGGAATAGGGCACCCAATACTTCTTGGAAGACCGGAGGTAATAAAGGAGAAAATGGCTGATCTTGGATTAACATCAGAGGTCCAAGTAGTTGACCCTAGTCAACATTCAAATCCTAAAGCAAATTCAGAACCCTCTAGACACCAAGTTTACACTGAAGCATATTATAGCAAACGTGAAAGACATGGTGTCACGATAGCACTTGCGCGCGAACGCATGTCCACACCAAACATATATGGAATGATGATGGTACATGAAGGAGATGCTGATACTTTTCTGTCAGGATTGACCTATGAATATCCCGATGTGATTAGACCTGCTCTACAACTTTTCGGTACCCAGGCAGGCACCAAACGCGTGACAGGAGCCTACCTAGTAATAGTAGAAGAGCGAGTTTTCATTTTTACTGATGCAACCGTAAATGTGGAGCTTGATGAAAACACATTAGCTGAAGCTGCAATTCTAGCAGCAGATTTTGCTAAGACGCTTGAGATTGATCCACGAGTCGCAATGCTAAGCTTCTCAAACTTCGGCAGTTCACAGCATCCTATTTCGCAAAAGGTGCGTACAGCTGTAAAGATTGTACAAAAACGGCGTCCTGATTTGGATATCGATGGTGAAATGCAAGCAGATGTAGCAGTATCACCAGAATTGATAGAAGAAAGGTTTCCATTCAGCCAAGTGAAAGATGCTAATGTGTTAGTATTTCCAAGTCTCGCCTCTGCAAATATCGCATACAAGTTATTGCAGCAACTAACAGGAGCATCTACCATAGGTCCTGTACTACTAGGCATGGGATCTCCAGTTCATGTCTTACAGGCTGGAGACAGTGTAGATCAAATTGTAAACATGTCCGCGGTAGCAGTAATGGATGCGCAAGGGCGTTAAAAGAAACTTCTATCTCTATTGAGCACCTATTCAAATCAATCCATATTGTGAATAGTTGTAAGGAAGCAGGTTCCAACTAAGATATTTTACAATCGGTTGGCAGATGCCTGTAAGGCATCTATTCTATCTGTTCGCTCCCAAGGTAAATCAAGATCGTCTCGACCAAAATGTCCATAGGATGCCGTTGGACGGTATATCGGCCTACGTAAATCCAAATCGCGAATAATGGCTCCTGGACGTAAATCAAACACTTCTGATATTAACTCGCTAATATTTTTATCTTCTATGGTTCCAGTACCAAAAGTCTCCACATTGATACTTAAAGGCATGGCAACACCAATCGCATAAGCCAACTGGATTTCGCATCTTTCTGCAAATCCAGCAGCTACCACGTTCTTAGCAACCCAACGAGCTGCATATGAAGCACTTCGATCTACTTTAGTACAATCTTTTCCACTAAAAGCACCTCCACCATGCCGACCCATACCACCATAAGTATCAACTATAATCTTACGTCCGGTGAGACCAGCATCACCCTTAGGACCACCTACAACGAATTTGCCAGTTGGATTAGTTATAACTTTGAGATCATCATCTATAAGATTAGAGGGCAATATTGGCATGATTACATGCTCAGTAATCTCATCTCTAATATCATCCTGAGAAACTTCAGGACTGTGTTGAGTACTAATAAGTACCGTATCAATTCTTTTGGGCTTTCCATAACTATATTCCACAGTAACCTGACTTTTACCATCCGGGCGTAACCAATCAAGCAAACCATCACGTCTGACCTCAGCCAGGCGCCGCGTAAGCTTGTGAGCAAGGTGAATAGGCATTGGCATCAATGTATCTGTCTCATTGCATGCAAAACCAAACATCATCCCTTGATCGCCTGCACCAACTGCTTCTATCTCGGCTTCTGTGTTGATATTGCCAGATTTTGCTTCCAAAGATTGATCTACTCCAAGTGCTATATCTGGACTCTGCGACGAGACAGCAACTTGAACACCACAAGTGTCGGCATCAAATCCAGTATCACTACCGTTGTAACCAATATCTCTGACTACGTCCCGCACTACTTTATTGAAATTCACATAACAACTAGTAGTAATCTCTCCGAGTAACATAACAAATCCGGTTTTCACTGCAGCTTCACATGCCACCCTGCCGTACGGATCTTCATCCATAATAGCATCCAGTACAGCATCACTAATTTGATCACACATTTTGTCTGGATGCCCCTCTGTGACTGATTCAGAGGTAAATAATAGTCTAGCCGATTCCATAAATGAGTTACTCATAAAATATTGTCTCCTAACTTAGATACAAATTATTACAGAAAATAGTTCAAACCCTTGAAAAACGAGATAGCAATGTAGTGATACAACCCAGTCAAGCATTTTACTTGGTCTATGAGCACACCAATTTATGCACACTTATTGCCTAATCTATGTGCAAACCAAACTCAAACTGCTTGCGAGTGCCAATATACCATATGAGATTCAGGCTTGCAAGGATAAAACCCAATGCGAACATAATGGACATGATTATCGCATGGAACATCTTATAATTACTTTTATAAATTACAAGTGAAGGGAAAAATGTAACAAAGTATTTTGACCTTATAAACAACAAGTTTACAAATAGTCACCAATCCAACAAATCAATATGCAGCACCAGAAAGCACTTGGAATACTGTACGAATAATAATTTTGAAATCCAACCAAAGTGACCAGTTTTCGACATACCACAAATCATATCTAGTTCGATCCTCTATTGAGGTATCTCCACGCAATCCATTGACTTGTGCCCATCCGGTAATCCCTGCTTTCTCACGATGCCGTTCCATATATCTGGGAATACTTTCTTGAAATTGTTCAACAAACTGCGGCTGTTCCGGGCGAGGGCCCACAAGACTCATATCACCCAACACCACGTTGATCAATTGTGGCAATTCATCTATAGAAAACCGTCTAATAAATCTACCTAAACCTGTACGACGCGAGTCTTCTGCAACTGTCCATTGACTCTCTTCACTCGCATTTGTTCTCATTGATCGAAACTTGAAAATCTTGAAATCTTTACCGTCTAATCCCACCCGATCCTGAAAAAAGAATACTGGACCGTCAGATTCGAGCTTAATCAAAGCTGCCACTAACATCATTAACGGTGATAATAATACAAGACCAATTGAGCTCATAATCAAATCGACCACTCGCTTAAGAGATAGTCGCCAACCTCTGAGAGCAACATCACGTACAGTAAGCAAAGGCAAGCCTCCTAGATCATCTACAGAGACTTCACCTGCCATAATCTCATATACGTCTGGAATAACCTTGACGCTCACATGACCACTCTGACACCTAACAATCAAACTCAAAAGCTCATCTCTAGTAGCATCTGGTCTAGCTATAATAACCTCATCAATTGCATATTTCTCAACTAAATCCGCCAAGTCTTTTGAATGCCCTATTACAGGCACGCCTAACAAATCCTGCATATCTCCTGAGCCTTCGACTAAACCTACCAATTGATATCCTAGATGTGGCATCCAAGTTGCTTTTTGAATTACTACGGCAGCCGCATCTCCCGTTCCAACTATTAGAAGTCTCTGTAAGCCAATACCGCGTGCGCGCAAACTTTTCAGTATACCGCTATAACCACTGCGCCCTAAAAGTACTAGAGCAATGGTGAGGACCCAAGCATAAACCACTATAGTTCTTGAATAATCAACTTCGAATACTGTATTTTTGAAAAGTAAAGTAGAGAATGCAATAGAAAATAAAGCACCGATCGAGACAGCACTAAAGACAGCATAAGCTCGGTCCACACGTCCAATTGTACGCGCACCATGATAAAGACGATTCAGATAAAAAACTATTTGAATACATATAACTTGCACCACAATTACTCGACCATATGCAGTAACAGATTCGAGTCCTTGCGGCTCTGTAGGAAAAGCTATAGCAGTTCTTAATTGATAGGCAAACAAATATGCCAATGCTATTAACACCGCATCCAAGACTACTAACAATAATGTAGTTATTGATTGAAAATGTTTGTTACTAATTGATGTAATTACCATAGCATATTAGTGAGATTAATTTTTGACATCGCTGGTAGGGAGTTTAGGTGGATAATCAGCTCTCATTCCCATCCTCTCTGCAATAGCTGAATACATTGCCACTCTATCATCCCATGGATATTCAATAGAGCCAAAACACATGGATTGTTCATGTGCCTTACCACAAGCCAAAACCATATCACCACTGACCGCCATACCTACCGCAAATCGTATCGCATCGGCCCTATCAGATATTTTACAAAATGTCTTACCCTCTATACCTCCTATCTTTTCACATCCTGATGCAATCTCTGTCATAATATCAGATAAAGACTCTGTACGAGGATCTTCAGCAGTAATAACAGTGAAATCTGCCAGTTCAGCTGAAATGGAGCCCATCCAACTACGCTTGGCCACATCCCGCAATCCAGCAGAGCCAAATACCACAATAATACGACCGGTAGTTATATTCCTTACAGAAACTAATAATTCTCGCAAAGAATTTGGCGTATGCGCAAAATCAACCACAGCTTTAAAATCTTGGCCAGCATTAATGTATTCCATTCTACCAGGAATAAACTCAAGAGATGCAATACCTTCCTGTATATATTTAGGGTCAATAGCCAGACCATTATAAGAGGTGGCTATCGCTGCCAGACAATTACTAATATTGTATTTTCCTGCAAAGACAGTCTCTATTGAAAAACAATCATTGCCTATGTTGACATCAAAACAAGTATTCCCCTCATGCATACTGACATTAGTTGCTTTAACAGTGGATTGCGATTCAATACCATAGTCCACCAAATTAGTCTTTAATTTATTTTTTAAGAAAGTATAACTGTGTTTATCATCGTAATTAAGCACAGCTAGCTTGTTTATTTCTGGTTTAGATATAGTAGAACCAACCTGATTGAACAATAACGACTTTGCATTCATATAAGATTCCAAAGTACCATGATAATCCAAATGTTCATGAGTAATATTGGTCAAGACTGCAATATCAAATTCACACGCAGACACTCTATGCTGCACTAGACCATGTGATGTTACTTCAATAACACAGTGTGTCATTCCTGTATCCACCATCTCAGCCAACAAATCCTGTAAAGCCACAGCATCAGGAGTTGTTACATGGAATCCAGTATCCTTAGTTTTATCACCAATTACAGCATTGACAGTTGTAATAAGTCCGGCACGAATGCCAGCAGCACATAGTATGCTATGAATTATGTTGCATGTAGTTGTCTTACCGTCTGTGCCGGTAACACCTATCATCACTAAATTTCGTGAGGGAAATTTTCGCAAGGTAGAAGCACACCATGATAGTGCCCTAGTACTATTATCAACCTGTATATATGGAACATTTGATTCGCCAAACCATTCACATACTCTGTCAAATGGACGTTCACCCACAACAGCAGAGGCTCCATTATGAAGAGCAGAAGATATAAATTCATGACCATCTGACACTAAGCCAGTACGGGCAACAAACAATGATCCAGGAACAACATTGTTTGAATCCTCTACCACAGAAATGATGTCTGGATCACTATTGCAGGAGATACTGGATGGATGCACAACTGATAAAAGTTCTGAAAGATTCACAATGATCTATATAAGTTTTCGATATACAGACTCCTGAATATATACTAAATTATACCCCGACAGGTTAACCAAAACAGTCCCGGATCTAATTTGTTGATTTGACCCAGGACTGCCATATTTTTTTGTCAGCAATAACTATCTTAGATCAAAGTCTGCTGCAAGGTTTCCAATGCACGACGTGCAGATCCGTCTATCTCGTGTTCACCCACACGGACAACTATACCTCCCAGAATTCCTGGGTCTACTTGGAAAGCTATCTCTATTGCTGAACCAAGCTTATCCTTCAGCTCAGCTTCTATTTGTTTTTGCTCATCAGGCGTCAATGTTATCGCACTTGTAACTACTGCATTCTCACCCTGTAGGCTAGCACCATCCAGAACAGATACTTTACCAGCAGCAATACCAGAAAAGAACTCATCTACCAGTGCTTTCTGTCGAGCTTCATCAAGCTCACTACTAATTATCTTATTTGCCGCTGCAATAGCCATTGCAGCTACCTGCGGACGTATATCAAGCAGCACATTTTCTTTGTATTGCTCAGCTGCTTCTTGGGCCTGCTCCAATAGCTGGGCTCTTTCATTTTCTACAGACTTTTGTACCTCAGACGCAGAGTTTTCTGCACGCTGTGTAGCTTCCGCAATTATCTTTGCTCTTTCAGCCTGTGCATCAGAGATAATCTTCTCGGCTTCACTATTAGCATTATCTCTCGCCTCAGCCGCCTCACGCGCATCTTCTAGACTTTGTGCTATTTTTGCGCTACGTTCATCAAGTATTTTCACAATTGGTTTATATGCCCACGCGGACAATAACAACATCACTATGAAAAAATTAAGTATCTGTACAACCAAATAGCTTAGATTAATTCCAAGGTTTCCTAAAGCTTCCATCTAAATTGCTCCTCTTAATCTTTTATCAATCCAGCAGTAATTAGCAATTCAACTTGCAAACAATATAATTAACGCAACAACCAAAGCGTAAATAGCGACAGCTTCAGCAAATGCTATACCAAGGATCATATTAGTCTGAATCAATGGAGCTGCATCAGGATTACGACCCATAGCTTGCACTGCTCCACCTACAACAGTACCAATACCAATACCTGCTCCAATAAGACCTATCGCCGCAATACCTGCGCCAATAAGTTTAGCCGCTGCTACTATATCACCTTCCATACATATCCTCCGTCAAAATTGTATTACAACCTATAAATTAATGAGCATGAGCCTCAGTGGCTTGACTCATAAATACTAAAGTTAGCATAGAAAATACATATGCTTGAATCAAGCCAACAAACATTTCAAAAAGATACAAACCTGTTGGTATTATAAACGAAACTAACGAACCCATTATAAACAACAATAATTGACCCGCAAAAATATTTCCAAATAATCTAAAAGTAAACGAGAGTATCTTAGCAAATTCACTTATCAATTCCAAAATTCCAACTGCAAAATCCATAAGACCCATACCCGGCTTGTTCACCAAAGCACTAAAATTAAGGAACTTTCCAATATGTCCCATCTTAAGAGCTGAAAAACCGAAAACCTGTGTCATAAATACCGATATCAAAGCTAATGCCAAGGTAAAATTTAAGTCGGTAGCAGCAGCTCTTACGTACGGCGTAATAGTACATGAGTGGCACAACTCATGATGACCATGATGACCTTCATCATGAGGGAGTTCATGGCGACCATCAAGCCAATATGCTGAACCTACAGAATGTGCCTCATAACCTGTAAATTTACCATGTGCTGGTTCTAGTACTCCGACACTATCAACACCAGGTATAAGCTCCATCCAATTAGCCACTAACACCATAATAAAAATAGTAGCCATGTAGGGAATAAATTTGATAGCATTCTTACGTCCTGCTGTACTGACAGCCGTGTTCCACAAAAACTCAAACAATGCCTCAAACGCATTGTAAAATCCACTAGGGACTAAGTTTCCACTAGACACCTTACGCCAAACATAAAATCCGAGCGATAAAACCACTATATCTGTTAGGAATGTAGCAACTAATGTATTAGTCAGTGGCTGATTAATAATTGGGACATTTATTGGAGGATGCCCTATTTTCTCTCCAGGCAAGAACACATTCGGAGCAATAGTTGGTAATGGACCAAACTGTAAATATGCTCCAAAAATAATACAAGCTAAAACAATCCAGCGTTTTACACCAAACCGCCTTCGATTAAGTGATTCTGTCGTCACTATTAAACTCCTCGTCCTCTTCTATTTCTGACACTGTGTTACTAGACAAACCACGTGTGGATCTTAAAGCCAAACGCATTGTAAGATACAACACAATTGGCACACTGAGCAGCAACAATCCTATGGTGAACCAAGAATTACCATCACCCACGCGGGCATCGAGCCACCTTCCAGTTAAAATAGCCAAACCTATAAATAGTATGGCCACGCAACCAACTTGTCCGGTGACTGATAGCAGTGTTACCTGCCATACTTTCTGGGGATCTCTACTTTTCAGAACCTATATTCTCCCCATTTTGGACGTTTGCGAATTATATCACAAGCGAAACTGAGCGTCAAAACAAATCCTGAGCTGCCTTCATAGCCCAATTAAACCATGGGGATGAGGCCGTTCCTATCAAGATGATTCCTAACGACAAAACCACAAGCGCTATTTTGCATGTAGCAGGAATATCAATAGATCCTACTCCATCTGGGGCTGGACTAACATAAACAACCTTTAGCACAACCAGGTAGTAATACAATCCCACGATTGCATTTAATACACCAACGAAAGCGAGCCAAATCATGTCTGCTTTTACCGCAGCAGCAAACACATAGAATTTTGCAAAAAATCCAGCCAATGGCGGCATACCAGCTAGAGACAGAAAGGCTACTAACATTGCCAAGGCCAGATATGGAGAGCGACGACTCATACCAGCATATTGTTGAATATCATCAGTACCAGCAGTATGAGCAAAAACGATGACTACACCAAAAGCAGCTAAGTTGGTAACCACATAAGCAATCAAGTAGAAAATAGCAGATGCAACACCTAATTCAGAATAAGCAACGAAAGCAACCAATACGTAACCAGCATGAGCTACAGATGAATATGCTAGCAAACGCTTAATATTAGTTTGAGCAAGAGCCACTAAATTGCCAAAGGTCATAGTGACCGCAGCTAAACCTGCCATAGCAGGTAACCAATACTCACTAGCAGCCAGTCCATAAATAAAAACGCGCAGCAACACTGCAAAACCAGCAGTCTTAGAGGCTGTTGATATAAAACCGGTGACTGGACTAGGAGCACCTTCATACACATCAGGTGCCCAAAAATGAAAAGGTACAATAGCAATCTTAAAACCGACACCTACCAAAATCAAAACTACAATTGCACATATAGCTGATACAGATACAGTACCAGATGCCAAAATAGGTGCTATAGCGCCAAGATTAGTTTCCCCAGTCAATCCATACAGTAGACTAAAGCCATAAAGCATGACTGCAGAGGTAGCAGCCCCAAAGAGAAAATATTTTAGTCCAGCTTCTGCAGAACGATCATCTGTACGGACATAACCTGCTAACAAATACCCAGCTATACCTGTTGTTTCAATAGCCAAATATAGCATAATGAGATCTGCTGCTGAAGCCATAAAACACATCCCAATCACAGCACCAAGCATTATGGCGTAATAATCACCTCGATGAGCCAATTCCTTAGAGCCTATACTAAACATTGCCGTAATCCCACCAGCAAAAATAAATGCCAAGCGGAATACAAATGCAAGCATATCATCACGTACCATTCCGCCCCATATCAAATCACCGCTAGGCTGTGAATACATTAATGCAGCCAATATGATAAGTAGGCTTCCAACTGCTGTCGTAACAGCGATAAGATGTTTACGATCGTCTTTCAACAGAACATCCATGGTCAAAACTACTCCAGCCAGCACTAAAAGGCCCACTTCTGGCAAAAGTGAAATCACAGATGACATCTGATAGTTAGATATACCCACTTAGATTCCTCCTATCACTGCCATAACACTTTCTGCCCCGCTAGAAATAAGAGGAGCCATCCACCCAGGGAAAACACCTAACAATACAAGTACCGCCGCTAACAATACAATAGCAATCTTATCTTTACCACTTGAGTGCGTGATATGACCTTCGAATTCTGCTGGCATCTTACCAAAAAATACTTGCTGAACTACTCGCAAAATATAAGAAGCTGTGATTGCTATAGCTACAACCGAAATCATTACAATCCATGTGTAATAAGGAGCTATGAAATATTCGCTAGAAACTGTTCCTGCACTCCAAAGACCAAGCATGATAGGCAACTCTGCAACAAACCCAGAGAAGCCTGGCATACCCATTGAAACAAATCCTCCAATAATGAAGGCAACAGTAACCCATGGCAATTTACCCGCAAACCCTCCTAAAGAAGGAATATCTCTTGTGTGAGCTCTATCATATACAACTCCAACACATGCAAAGAATAAAGCTGTCATTACTCCATGAGAAAACATTTGCAAGCCAGCTCCGGTAATGCCTTGAGGGTTTAATGTAGCTACTCCTAATGTAACTAATCCCATATGTGATACTGAAGAATAGCCAATTACATATTTCAAATCGCGCTGCTTCATAGCAACAAATGCTCCATAAACCACATTGGTTAAAGCAAGGAAAACGATTAATGGTAACCAAAATCTTGCTCCGTCAGGCAACAACATTACTCCGACCCTAAGAGCTGCAAAAGCACCTAACTTCATTAACACGCCTGCATGAAACATAGATACCGCGGTAGGTGCTGCCACATGACCGACAGGACTCCAATTATGAAACGGAAAAATTCCAGCAAGCACAGCAAAACCAAAGAATACAAATGGAAACCAAAGCTTCTGGAATTGCATAGAAAATTGTACTTCTTGTAAAGCTATCATGTCGAAAGTTCCCAATCCAGACACAAAGTACATTGCCAACATACCTACCAGAGCCAATACAGAGCCAATAAACAAATATAGTGTCAATTTCATGGCCGCATACTCGCGTGTAACTTTCCAACCCCAAATAGCAATTAGCAAATACATTGGGAACACAGCTATTTCATAAAAGAAAAATAAGTGAAACAAATCTAAAGCTACAAAAACTCCAAACACACCGCTGGCAAGAAGGAACAGAAATGCAAAAAACTCGCGAGGCCTGTCATCAATGCCCCATGATATCAACACACCAGTAAAAATAACCATGCCAGTCAACAAAACCATCGGCAAACTTATTCCGTCCACACCTACATAATAAGAGATACCCAAACTTTCAACCCAATTGTATTTTTCCACAAACTGATATCCGGCTGTCTCCATATCATAACCAAAGTAAGCAACAATAGTGAGTGCAAAAGTAATGCTTGCAGCAACCAGAGCAGTCAACCTAATTTCTTTTTTCTTATCCTCAGGAAACAAAAACAATATTAAGCTAAACGTTACAGGAGTAAGTGTTATAACTGATAAAATAGGAAAACCCATGTACATCACCCAATAAGTGTTGTTACTGTCTTGTTAATCATAAATGTTATCCACCATGGCCAAATTCCAATAATTAACATAAGAACTATTAGTGGAGCAACTACAATTTTTTCTCGAGTACTAATTTCCATATTGTGATCAGACCATTCTGGATTGATCGGACCATGTAACACTTGTCGTATTGCTTTCAGTATGTACGCTCCAGTAAAAAATAAACCGATCATGCTAAGCGCAGTCATAGTAGAAAATACGGGCCATGAGCCTCTTACAATCGCAAATTCAGATACAAACCCACTTAATCCAGGTAATCCTAGCGAAGCCATGGAGGAAAAAATTAGTATACCCCCATAAACCGGTGCAAGTTGCCATATGCCACCACCCAGCTCATCCAAATTACGCGTATGCGCCCTGTCATATACCACACCTACTAAAAAGAACATCGCCGCCGCGGAAATACCATGGTTGAACATCTGTAGAACCACACCTGTTGTTGCGATTGTGCCACTTAGACGCATGGAAGGATCATTACTTCCAGTTACCATAGCTGCTGCTGCGATCCCTAGGACAACAAAACCCATGTGGTTTACAGAAGAATACGCAACCAATCGTTTGAAATCAGTTTGGCCATAGGCGGAAAGTGCTCCCAAAACAATAGCTAGCATAGCCAAAAACGCAAGTATAGGAGCGGCAGCTTGTGCCTCAGCAGGAAATAAAGGTAAGACCAAACGCAAAAATCCATAGGCGCCTAACTTTAGTAAAACCCCAGCAAGTATCATTGATCCCGCAGTCGGTGCTTCAGTATGTGCATCTGGCAGCCAAGTATGAAATGGCCACAAAGGAACCTTTATGGCAAACGCAATCACAAAAGCCCAAAACGCAACCGTCCGCACACTAGACGTGGAGAAATTAGCAAATATCTCTTTATCGAATCCTGGCCATACTTGCAACAAAGTGACCAGATCAAAACTGCCGGCGACCACCCCCAATATCTGTATTGCTAACAACAATCCTAGCGATCCAACCAGTGTATAGACAAAGAATTTATATGAAGCATATTGTCGAGCTGGAACTTTCTTGCCACTTAAGAATTCTCGTTCACCTTTAGGACTTCCCCAGATATTTATGAGCAGGTACATTGGCACTAAGCCTATCTCCCAAAATAGGAAAAACACTATCAAGTCCAGTGCCATGAAAACACCTAACATTCCAGTTTCAAGCATCAAGAAAAGCAACATATAACTCTTAACACGATCTTCTATACCAAAGGAAGCAAGTACACCTATAGGCATCAACAAAGCAGTCAACAGAATCATAGGTACACTAATCCCATCTACGCCCACATGATATGACGAATTAATCGCTGTGTACCACTGTGCTTGTTCCACAAACTGAAAACCATCCGCCGAAGTATCATATCCAAACCAAAGTATTATCGCCAAAGCAAAAGTGATTAAGCTTGACACTAATGCCACACGTCGCACTAACTGCTTCTGCTCACCAGGCACCAACATTACCGCTAACATACCTAAAACTGGCGAGAACAATATTAGTGTCAAAAGATTTTGGTTCAATAAATTCATCATCTGTTGTTTACAATCTATCTAAGTATCACAAATAAAATTGCGCCAATAACCACCACGGCACTCAGAGTTATATTCAGATAATCCTGTACGCGTCCACTCTGTATAACCCGAAAAGACTGGCCAGAAAATCGTACTCCATCCCCGAACTTGTCAGGAGCATAATCTATACCCCATTTTTCAAACCATACAGCCACCGATCCAATTTTCATTGTAAGATTGGCAACTGAATGCAAAGCTCCATCGATCAATACACGATCAATCCACTTAAAAGCGACAACCTCTGATATCCATTTAACAGGACGCACCAATACAACATTGTATAGCTCGTCAAAGTAGTATTTATTAGCAAACACACCATATAATGGTCCTAATACTTTCACTAACGGATCTTGTTGACCTATCACCAAAGGCCGTCTTCCATAAACAAGCCATCCCAAAAACAATCCGGATATACCAGCAACAACCGAAAATATCACGGGAGTCCATTCAAATTCGAACCCAGATATATGATGTGGAAGCGAACCTATAACAAAATGCTCGAATGGATTGCTACCCAGCATAGCTCCCAAAACCGGAAAGTCCATATGTACTCCAACATATCCAGCAAAAACAGCAAAGAACGATAGTACTACCAAAGGCAAAGTCATTGTCCAGGCACTCTCATGAGCTTTTGCCGCACTTTCAGTTCGAGCATCACCTAGAAAAGTAAGTGAGATTTGGCGCATGGTATAAAACGCGGTTAAAAATGCAGAAATCAATAACACAACAAATACCCACCAGTGTCCATGTGCAAATGCGTCTGCCAATATCTCGTCCTTAGACCAGAATCCAGCCGTCACAAACGGAAATCCTGCTAATGAAAATCCACCAATCACAAAAGTCCAGTATGTAGTGGGCATTCGTTTCGCAAGACCACCCATATTCAACATATCCTGTGGATCCAACTTGTCATTTGTTTGATGCATTCCATGCTCAACACCATGAATAATTGATCCTGAACCCATAAATAATAACGCTTTGAAAAAAGCATGTGTCATGAGATGAAAAGCAGCAGCAACATAAGCACCTATGCCAAGTGCCGCTATCATGTATCCAAGTTGACTGATTGTGGAATAGGCTAAAACTCGCTTGACATCATTCTGTGCTACAGCAATAGTCGCTGCGAATAAAGCAGTAAAAGCACCCACAAAAGCCATCACTGTAAGTGCTGGACTGCCGTGTCCCCCGGAATTAAGTAATGGGAACATTCGTATTACCATGTAGACTCCCGCCGAAACCATTGCAGCGGCATGAATCATAGCACTCACTGGAGTAGGACCTTCCATCGCGTCTGGAAGCCAAACATGTAATGGGAACTGGGCACTCTTACCTACTGTACCAGCAAATATCAGCAAACCAATAAAATGAGCTGCAGCCATGCCGCCAATAAGAGACGGTGACTCGAGCAAATGTTTCATAATTTCTTCGTTAAAGAATATCTCTCGGAAATTTAGTGTTCCAGCTTCAAAGTACAGATAGGCAATTCCAATAAGCATTATTACGTCCGCTAAACGTGTTGTCATAAAAGCTTTTACAGCTGCACCGCTTGGCGTAATCTGAAATTTATCATCATAAGTGCGACCATACCAAAATCCAATCAAAAGATAAGAGCAAAGCCCCATAATCTCCCAACCAAAGAACAGCAAAAGTAAATTGTCCGCCACGGTCAAAACCAGCATTGCACCAGCAAATAGCGACAAAAAGGCAAAAAAGCGCGAATACATTGGCTCAACACCATGATGCGGTGGACTGCCACTAATATCCCTTTGATCACGGCCTTTTCCGAAGTTAGAATAACCCACACTATATAAAATAATGAGAAAACAAGCTAATGGCACAAAAGTAAGCATCACTATAGTCAGTGGGTCGACAGCCACTCCCATTCTCAATACTGTGTCTCCAGTAGGCAACCAACCAACGTCAGAAGCTATCGGATGCTCTCCAAAATGATCAGTAGACAGAGCATTGAACACTATGACCCAACTAAACAACAAAGAAAGTCCCATTGCAAATAATGCCACCAGGTGACTCATAGAACGATGTCTGCTAGTGAAAAGAATTATTACAAAAAAAGATATTAAAGGAGGTGCTGGCACCAACCAAGTTAACATTTCTGACATTTCCATAATTACCATTTCATCATGTCAATTTCTTCTGCCATTACTGTCTCACGTCTTCTATAAATAGAAATTATTAAAGCTAATCCGACAGCTGCTTCTGCTGCAGCTACAGCAAAAACTATTATCGCAAATGCCTGACCAGACACATTCTCTGGTTCGTTATAACGCCAAAATGCAATTAGGTTAACTATCACTGCATTGAGCATTAACTCAATTCCCATTAGTATAGCTACTGCATTTTGGCGAGCCAGCACTGCATATAAACCCAGACAGAAGAGTGCAGCCGCAAAAGTCAAATACCAAGCCAAGGGTATCATCTTCTATTACCTATATAACCAAACCATTTGTACATATACTAGTTCCTTCATTCAGATTGTTTAGATGGCAATGCTACAGCAATCGAACCAATCAAAGCAACAATTAATAACACAGATGCAATCTCAAATGGAACAACGTATTTGCTTGGGTCTACAAGACTTTTTCCCAAAATTAGTACTGTATTACCTACATCTCCTTCGGGTAAAGTTGGCCACTGGGTGAGCCAAATCAACGTAGATGCTGATGCAAAAAACAATATTGCTAAAATCGCACCAAACCACCAAGTATTGGTCCTCTGAGGCCCAACATCCTCCATGACTCTTCTAGTCAACATTACTGCAAATACAATCAATATAGCAATCGCACCAATATAAAGCACAATCTCTACGGTAGCCATAAAACTGGCATCTAGCAGTACAAATATTGACGCTATACCTAATAGGGAAGCCACTAACCACAAGGCAGCATGTATGAGATTCCTAACTGTGACCACTAAATACGCAGCTACTAATGTGGCCGAGGCAAATAAAAGAAAAAAGATTTGGGAAGCTGTCACTTGTATATCATCACTTCATCAAGTTATATTGAATTCACTTCAGCTTGCAATTCACTTTGGGCTGCCTGTTCCTTGCGAGAAATTCCACGTAACACAAGCAACGTCGCCACAACAATTACCATGTTGGCCAAAAACAATATCAATGAACGAGATCCTATACTAAAATCTACAGGTATAGATTTGTCAACCAATGCAGTCACCACAAGAGCCACAAGTGAAAGAGGAACTAAGAATTTCCAGTTTAAGTCATTCATTTGATCGATTCTCACTCGAGGTACTGTGACACGAATCCATAACATTATCATACTAACAAAATATGTTTTAGTAAGGAAGTAAACAACTCCGAGCAAAGGATATTGATCAACCCATGGCCCTCGCCAACCACCCAAAAAAACCACAGCTGTAAGAGCACATATAGTGAAAGCATGCAAAAATTCTGCAAGCATCCATACACCAAACTTCATGCCAGTATATTCCACATGAAAACCTGCTACTATTTCACTTTCCGCTTCGAGAAGATCAAATGGAGCCCTACCGACCTCGGCGATGCTGGATATCAGAAACAGCAAAGCCGCTATAGGAGCTGCGACAACAAACCAGACTTGCTGCTCTTGCACTATCGTGTTCATACTCATCGAACCTGCTAAAAGTGTGGGAATCAGAAGTGCGATGATCATAGGTACTTCATAAGATACTAGCTGTGCAACCGTCCTGAATGACCCCAACAAAGCATATTTGTTGTTGCTCGCCCATCCCCCCATCATAATTGCCAAGGTCCCAATAGCACCTACAGCAACACTATAAAGAATACCTACATTAATATCCGTACCTACCATAGTCGATGCAAAGGGTATGACGGCCCATATACCTACCACCGATGCAACAGCTATTACGGGCCCTATGTTGAACACCGTTTTATCAGCCCCAGCAGGCGTAATATCCTCTTTAGTTATCAGCTTAACTATGTCTGCAAACCCTTGAAAAAGACCAAAAGGTCCAACCCGATTCGGGCCTAATCTGTCCTGAAATCGTGCAGACACCTTGCGTTCTAACCAAATTGTAAGAAGTGGTGTCAGTAAACAAAAGTTTGTCAAAATAAACGCAGCAACTAACTTCTGTAATATTGAGACTACGCTAGGATTCAAGCCTATCTCACTGAGACCCCATCCAAACAAATCGTATAAAGAAACTAGAAGATCACCTAATCTTACTTCAGGCATATTGACTTTCCTAACCTAAATCACACCCAATCGAGTGCTCCTTTTCGCCATGCATACAACAATCCTCCTGCAAGAATAACTATAAAAATGACGCCTTCTACTACCGCGAAAAATGGCAACTGCTTGTATGCCACAGCCCAAGGAAACAGAAAGACAATCTCTACATCAAATATGACGAACACCAATGAAAATATATAGTATTGCACTTTAAACTGAATCCATGTGTCACCGACCGTCTCCATACCACACTCGTATGTTTCATTCTTCAAAACATTCGGCTTTTTGGGTGCAACTATGGTGTTTACTACCAAAGGAACTGCTGCAAAAATAGTCCCGAAGAGTAGGATAATACCAATAAAGATCCATTCATGTGCCATAAAATTATTTTACAAATGTTACCTCATTATGGGGTAAACCCGAATTCGTACTTCCAACTAATTACACCATTTGTGACAATTAGTGCAAATAATAGCATGAGTGCATTAGAGTGTCAACGAACCCTTATCCAAAACCTCGTGTTTTGTACAAATTTATATACAAAATATACAAAATAATTTGTTAGTACAAGCCTGGCAAATATCTGATGTTCCTTTTATTATATAAAAGATATAGCCATCAAAAATGTGTTCACAATTTGCTGGAAGTATAACCAATGCCGGCAAGACACAGAGCTCCACCTAAGATATGTAACCAAGAAGGACTTTCATGTAAAATAATCCATGCTAGCGCTGTAGCTGCAACAGGCTCTCCAATCACAGCTACGGTCACATAGGATACGGGCAAGTAACCTAGCGCCCAATTGAAGCTGCTATGTCCAATTAATTGTGGCACAACTGCCAATAGCAAAAACCATAAATAAGTCTCTTTCCCATAACCCAATATAGGTGATCCTGTAATCCATACTATCACCAGCATAATTAATGCAGCCATACCGTATACAACAAAAATATAAGTCAAAAGAGGCAGCCTAACACGCATGTGCCTTCCAATCATAAAATATCCAGCGCCAAAAATTGCTCCTAATACCGCCAAACCATTGCCATACATGGCCGAACCCTGGGAAAAGCTTCGCCATGACGGACATGAGAAACTAATACCTGTCACTACACAGGTATCACTTAAAGCCATAATTGCTCCGCCAATAATTGCAAGCGCCATGCCAAAGTATAGAACCGAAGCAGGCTTTTCATTGAGAAAAAGCGGTGATAACAAAGCCACAAATATAGGTAAGCTGCTCACTAATATTGTGGAAGAAGCCACTGTAGTATATTCAAGCGAAGTAATCCAAGTCACAAAGTGAAGCCCAAGAAATCCTCCGGAAGCCATAGCCAACATCCATTGCTTACTTCCCATGCCTATCAGTACCCGTCGCTGACGAATATATACAACAGGCGACAACATTACAGTTGCTATTGCAACCCTATAAGCAGCTATGACAATAGAAGATGCATCGCTTTGTGCACTTCGAACAAATATGCTAGCTGTTGAGGATGCAATTACTCCGATAAGTAGAACAAACAATGGCCGCATTATGCTCTTTTATCAATTAGTGACTGAAAAGAAACCATGAATTGCCAGTATATCTTAACTGGATTGCAACATACTAGTAGTAATCATCAAAACTTGTCATTATAGTTTCCTGACGATGTTTATTTTCCTTGACAAAGCGATACAAATAAGGATACAATTCACTACTTCAGTGCATATGAAATAATTGGAAAAATCACAACTTTTCACATAACGACTGACATATAAAACACAAAATGGAGAGCCATTTATGACACATGAACTTCCAGCATTACCCTACGAATTTAGTGACCTCGAGCCTCATATAGATGCTCGAACAATGGAAATCCATCATGGAAAACACCATAATGCATATGTAACCAATCTCAATGCTGCTTTAGAAGGTCATCCTGAACTACAGGATAAATCGATTGAAGACTTACTCAAGGATCTCGGAGCAGTCCCAAGTGACATTAGGGGTGCAGTCCAAAACAATGGAGGTGGTCATTACAATCACACATTGTTTTGGCCAAGCATGAGTAGTAACGGAGGTGGTATGCCTAGTGGTGATCTGGCAGCTGCCATAAATAGCACATTCAATGATTTCGAATCTTTCAAAGCCAAATTCTCAACAGCCGCAGCAACTAGATTTGGCAGTGGGTGGGCATGGCTGAGCATAGACGGGAACAGTAATCTGGTAGTAAGCTCAACAGCAAACCAGGATAATCCCATATCAGAAGGAATGTCGCCAATTTTAGGACTTGACGTTTGGGAGCATGCATACTATCTGAACTATCAAAATCTCAGACCTGATTACATATCCGCTTGGTGGAACATAGTGGACTGGAACAAAGTAGCTGAACGTTTTAACCAGTAACCGGTATGATTCATGCACTTTCAATTGATTAAGCAAACCAAATCTGAGGAGGATAACAAGTAACATGACTTACATTATTACGGCATTATGCCTGCGTGACAGCTCTTGCGTTGATGTATGTCCAGTAGAATGTATCATTCCAGGCGAGCCAAAAACAGAATGGCCCTGGTTTTACATCGATCCTGATACATGCATAGACTGTGGTGCATGTGTGCCAGAATGTCCGTATGAAGCAATTTTCGAAGAGGATGAAGTGCCTTCTGATTACACTGCTAAAGGAGGAGAATACATAGCTAGGTTAGGACTTGAAGGACATTATGAAGGCGAGAATGAACAAGGCGAACAAGTAACACTTGATTGCACAAGGCAACTAGATGCTGGAGAAGTATTAGATCTCACAGAAGACATCCAGCCTAATTATGATTACTTCACTGACGGCCCAGGCTACGACGCGCTGGACATGTAGTCGGAAAAACATAATCAATTTCTACGTAGAATCCAGCGAGAGAGCTTATTAGAGCTCTCTCGCTTTCTATATATAAAGGAGATAGATCATAACAATGCGAACTGAACGGGATTCTTTGGGAGAAAAGTCCCTCCAAGCTGACTGTTATTTCGGTATTCAAACTGCTAGAGCTATTGAAAATTTCCCAGTTAGCGGACTAAGACCATGGCGTGCTTTCATTTGGTCTATGGCTCTCATCAAGCGATCAGCAGCCAATGTTAATCATGCTTTGGGACTCCTTGACGAAAAGAAATCCAAAGCTATCGTACAAGCATCTTCAGAAGTAATGGAAGGAAATTTCGATACAGAATTCCAAGTAGACCCGTTCCAAGCTGGAGCTGGAACATCGCACAACATGAACATTAATGAAGTTATCGCTAACAGAGCCATCGAGATATTGGGTGGCAAGAAAGGCGACTACAGCATTGTTAATCCAAACGACCACGTAAATATGGCGCAGAGCACAAACGACACAATTCCAACTGCTATTCGACTGGGATGCTTGTGGAGACTGGATGAGTTATTGAAGTCTATAGACGGATTGTCTAACACGCTACAGACCAAATCTGTTGAGTTTGACGACGTATTGAAATCAGGTCGCACTCATCTACAAGACGCGGTTCCAGTTAGGCTAGGACAGGAATTTGGCGCCTATGCCAAGGCCTTGCAACGAGATCGCAAACGTATACTACGTAGTGCCAACGGCCTGCGACGTTTAGGTATTGGTGGTACAGCAACTGGAACAGGACTGAACGCGCACCCTGAGTATCATGCCAGAATGGTTCAAGATTTGAGCAAAATCACCGAATTAAAGCTATCCGAATCCGACAATCTATTTGAGAGCATGCAATCACTCTCTGATGCAGCCGACTTCTCGTCCAGCATCCGTATAACAGCTATGACACTAACTCGTATAGCCAATGATGTACGACTACTATCCTCTGGACCTTCGACTGGCCTAGATGAAATAAGATTGCCCGCAGTCCAACCAGGATCCTCAATCATGCCTGGTAAAGTAAATCCTGTACTAGCTGAAATGCTCAATCAAGCTATGTTCCACATACAAGGGTGTGATCATACTGTAGCGCTCGCATCACAGGCTGGACAACTCGAACTAAACGTGATGATGCCCATCATCGCACACAATCTTTTCGAGATGATGCAAGTAATGATTGGGGCGGTACAAGCATTTGACGAAAAATGTGCGCAGGGCATCACAGCCAATAGCGTCAAGGCTGAAAGCTGGCTCAACAAAAACGCTATTGTGGCAACTGCACTGAATCCACTGATCGGATACTTAAAGGCTGGTGAATTAGTAAAACATGCAATGAAACAAAACGTCTCTATTCGCCAAATAGCTATGGAACATATCAATGATGGTACCTTGAAACACAAAGATGAGGATCGCCTAATCACTCTAGACGAAGTCGACAAAACTATAGGAGATCTACGAAATCTGACAAATGGTGGTATTCACTAAAAAATAATGGTTCCTAGGAGTTGTCCTTACCTGATATTTGACCATCCTTAGTGGGAATTGGCTCACCATGTGGGTCAACAACAGGATTGCCTAAGAAAACAGCTATGCGATCTTCCAGCTCCTCTGATATTACATGCTCTAACTTCTCTGCTTCATCATGTACTTGATCAGATTTATATCCTAAAGCTTCTATCAAGTACAATTCTATCAGTCTATGATGACGTATGATTTCAAGTGCAATCTTCTCTCCAGTAGACGTTAACACTACCCCCTTATGTGACGTATACTTAACCAAAATAGGAGAATTAACAGACATTTTTTGGAGCATTCCAGTAACCGATGCAGGAGCATACCCCATTCTTTTTGCTAAAACAGAAGTAGTAACTGGACTATCCCTTTGCTGTAATTCGTAAATGGTTTTTAGATAGTCTTCAATTGCATGGGAGAATTTACCAGTTTTGTTCATTCGAACGCCTCAATTTAAGCCATGGAATTATAGGAGTGTATAATCACCTAGTCAAGATTGGTATAATAGCAATCTCAAATATCACAAATTATGCGATTATCATTAACGATTACTGAATCTCAGGCAAATAGCATGATAGCTCATGCTGAACATGGTCTACCCAACGAAGCCTGTGGGCTACTTGGAGGCAAATCAGGATATGTAAGCACTGTCTATCCTGGCACTAATGCCGAGCATAGTCCAATACGTTATCTCCTGGATCCAATTGATCAATTTAACGCAATGAAAATGATTGATCAAAATGGTGAAGATCTTATTGGAATATTTCATTCGCATCCAAAAGGCGTAGCAATCCCATCAGAAATCGATATTACTCAAGCATATTACCCCAAAGCTACCTATGTAATTTTGGCACGCCACAATAAAAAAGATTGGTATATGCGCGCCTATTATCTTGTTGAGGGTCAAATCAATGAGGTAAGAATACGTAGAATAAATACTCAACACACTATATTAAAAAGAGATAAGAGAACTAATTAATATGCTAAATCCACTTGCTTTTGGTCTGATTATTGTAGGGTATATTATTGGAGCGGTACCAGTGGGTTTACTAATAGTCAAACGCATAACGGGCAAAGATGTACGAATGGTAGGAAGTGGCCGTATAGGCGCCACGAACGTAATGCGAGCTGCAGGCATGTGGGCAGGCGTTACAACAGCAATATTAGATTTGGTAAAAGGAGCACTGCCAATTCTTATAGCCAAATCAATAATGCCGTCAGACGACTATGCATGGGTTCATGTATTAGTAGGTGTATCAGCTGTACTAGGACACAACCATTCCATATTCCTTAGAGAATCGATAACTGATCCTAAGACAGGTCGTAAGAAGACTATATTGCGAGGTGGAGCCGGTGGAGTAACAACGGTAGGTGGTGCAATTGGATTATGGGCATGGACTGGATCTATAGTTATACCAGCAGGAGCTGCTATTTTGTTCGGCATAGGATATGCTTCAGTTGCTACTATGTCAGGCGCAATAATGACAACAATAATTATGATGGTTAGGTCCAATCAGGGTTTACTACCTAGCGCTTACATCTATTATGGAGTGATGTGTTTGTTGTTGCAATTGTGGGCTCTCCGACCCAACATTAGAAGGTTAATGAACGGAACAGAAAGATTAATAGGATGGCGGGCCAAACGTATGACTGGCAACATGACTGCAGACCCAACTTCAATCAACCAGGACTAAAATCACAATGGCAAAAAAACGTAATACTAAACGCAAGACAAGTTCGTCCAACATAGTTTTAGTGATTTTCGGAGTAATGGTAGTAATCGCAATGGTGTTGGGCCCTTTACTAACATTACTAGAATAATAGTAATTGTGTATTCTGTCTAATGCACTGCAATAATTGAACTGCCTACTAAACTATTTGCAACATTACAAGCGCACTAACTACAACTATAGTAATAAGGCTATACTCCACAATGGAATGAGTTTGGTTCACCATCTCTGATACATTCCTAATTATCCCAATGGAAATGTGCAATACTAAAAGCAACGATATAATCACAACAATTGGTGACAGCGCCAAATAACCTGTTACCCATACAAGCTCACCAATGATTAAACCTATTACAAAGCCATTCCTAGCAGACCTTGAATCTGACAAACCATAAGCATGTAAAAAACGAAAGCTTAGCAGTCCAATTACAATCATTGCAGCTATCGCTGATATAGCAGCTCTCACCTGTATATTTACCAACCAAAATAACCATAGTAAACCTATAGGATAGTAAACAGCAAGCAACCTAATACGAACCGAATGAAATACCGGCAATTCTATTGCCCTATATTCTGTTATCAATACTAATGTCAAAAATGCCATACCACATAGTAAGCCTACCAACCATGTAGTCCCCATCGGCCAACTATCAAGTACTATCCCCATTATTACAGCGGTCAACATAGGACCAATGCAATGATAGTATGGCCTAATATTACGATGATCATCTTTAAACAACACATGACTCCTAATCATCATGTCTGTTCCAGAAATTACAGAGGCTGTGACTACTAGTATCATTATTGTTTGACTATCAACCCAAAAGTGCAATGGTGACCCAAACAATATTAATTTCACCATATGTGACTGAGTTTCCAAAAACTGAGCAACCACATACCCTAGTGCCACAACTGATGTCACCAAACTCAACTTGTCAATTTCTAAGATGGTTTTGCTATATTTCTTCTCCATGTGTATATTCTAGCAAGAGCATATAACCATGTCAAAACAGGCCCAACAGTAACATCGCTATGTTATCACTACTAAAACAACTGTTTCTAATATCGCTTGGGGTGATAATAGGAGCATTAATTAATTACCTAGCTGATCAGTTACCTTTAAAAAAACGTCTTTCATACCCATTATGTCATCAGTGCGGCAAAATGATAACACCTATAAGATGGATTACTGTAATGAACTTTATAGTAGGCAATTGTAAGTGTGGCAACAAGATATCAATTAGACCCATCTTAGTAGAACTGTTTTTTTCAATATTACTGCCAGTGATCAATGGATTGATATCAACTAATACACATTTCGTTGTCACTAATTTTCTCTTAGCATGTTTCATTCTGATCATTGTGATTGATATAGAACATAAGCTTATACCAAACTCAGTGATTACTCCTGCCGCATTTGCGGCTTTATTATATGGCGTACAAACAAATAATGAAGACTTATTAATAATTTTGATATCAGGAATAGCAGGATACCTGCTAATGTTACTTGTATTTTTTGGCGGAAAACTTTATTGGAAATTGTCACTAAAGAACAAAAGTTTGTCTAACGACTTAGTAGTGTTTGGCATGGGAGACGTAAAACTCGGAGGACTAATAGGTTTGACAACCGGATGGTCAGACTTACCTCAAGCAATATTCATATCCTTCATTAGCATTAGTGTAGTTGCTATTTATATCAGAACAAGTCGGAATTACAAACCTTTTACTGTTTTGCCCTTGAGCCCCTTTTTGATTGCAGGAGCGTTAATGACCTTATTCATTGCATAATTGAAATAACCTTAGCAGTACTTCAAATAAGACAGTATTTTGATAGCCACTTCTGAAAGCGTATATAGTAGTAGTACTCTTCTCTGGCTCTTGACGCTGAGATATAATTATTTGTAATGAGCAGAGCAAGAATATCGGATCGTGTCACAGAAGTATATCTAGCAGCGGGCACACTAATGTTTGTAGGTTGGGGAGGAATGCTAGCACTGCTTTTGTTCACAGTACCAACTGTAGACGCAAGATGGATGTTTTTCCTGCTTGCTCTATCAGCTTTAACCGGTACATCAATACCATTTATTATATTTCTTTCAAGACGCTTTGGCAAAACTCCAATAAGCGTCAATGTCCTGATGAGAAGAGCAATATGGGTTGGAGTTATTGGATGTATTCTCGCATGGCTACAATTAGGACGTGCTCTAACCTGGAATATTGCTCTGCTAATAGTTAGTGTGATAGTGGCAATTGAATGGCTTATAGAAATACGTGAGCGTAGCCTCTGGAATCCCGAGAATGTCAATGAAGAATGAGCATTTACAGTCGCTTCCATCGGTAGATAAACTACTAAACGCAAGAGACATACAAGTTCTTAAAGAGTCATTTGGTCGTTCGCTTGTGACAGAAGCAGTACGAAGTGTTCTTAACAAAGAACGAGAAAGTATTCTCAAAAACAATAATGTCCAAGTCTCTAATTATAATGATCTAACTAATAAAATTGAAAATTGGCTGCAAACCGAAACTTCCTTAATGCTCCAACCTGTAATCAATGCAACTGGAGTTATTCTTCATACAAACTTGGGTCGCGCACCATTATCGAAGAAGGCTCAAGAAGCAATTATTACAATATCCAAAGACTATAACTCACTAGAATACGATCTGGATTTAGGACAGCGTGGAGCACGCGGTGCGGATGTGGAGAATCTAATTTGCCGAACCACAGGCTCCGAAGATGCTTTAGTGGTTAACAATAATGCAGCGGCTGTTATGTTAGTACTGAAATCCTTGGCAGACCAACGGGATGTAGTAATTTCACGGGGACAATTGGTAGAAATCGGAGGAGGCTTTAGGATTCCAGATGTAATCAAACAGTCGGGAGTAAATTTAGTTGAAGTAGGTACCACTAACAGAACTCATCCACATGATTATCATCAAGCCATAACAGAATCGCACAACAACATCGCATTAATAATGCGCGCTCACCATAGCAATTACAATATTGTCGGTTTCGCAACTGAGCCCAATCTACAAGAGCTTGTATCAATAGGATTAGAGCATAACATACCAGTATTAGACGATCTTGGATCAGGTACATTACTTGATACTTCCAATTTTGGTCTCGCACATGAGCCAATGGTACAAGATAGTTTGAATAATGGCGCAAGTCTTGTCTGCTTTTCCGCAGACAAACTGTTAGGAGGACCGCAGGCTGGCATAATAATTGGTAAAAAACACCTTATTAACGAACTCAAAAACCATCCGCTTGCAAGAGCTATGAGAGCAGATAAGCTCTGTATAGCAGCTCTTTCAGCTACATTACTTCATTACATAAAAGATGAGGCCATAGAAAAAATACCTGTCTGGCAAATGATAGCCATGGACATTAGTACAATCAAAACACGAGCTCAGCGGGTAATTGATAATGTAGGTGGAACACTAGTAGATGGATTATCTACTATTGGCGGGGGAAGTCTACCAGGAGAGACCATACCAACAATTTTAGTCAGTTTACAAGTCAAATCGACTGTACGATTTGTTCAAGATATGCGCAATCATAAGATAATAGCCCGTATCCAAGATAAGCAAGTTATGATAGATCTTCGCACGGTACTACCGCATCATGATGATAAACTCATATCTGTACTAAGCAATTTACTTAGTTTACATACATAGAAACATGAAAACAGATATTGATCATCTAATGAAGGAACGTAAACTTGACGCTATTTTCGTCAGTGGTAGTACACGAGACAATCCAGCTATGTATTATTTGACTAATGGAGCCAAAATTGGAGAATACAGTCTCTTAGTAAAGAAAACTAACGAAGATGCCATCTTGATTGTAATCGGAATGGAGCGAGATGAAGCTAGCGCTTCAGGATTACAGATCATTGAGCTTAGTCATTTTAATCTTCCTCAACTATTACAGAAAGAATCAGGCAACAAACTAGTAGCTCATGCCCGAATGCTTGCATCGATCTTTCAAGAACTAGAAATTGATGGCAGGATTGGAGTCTATGGACGAGAAGAACAAGGGTTTACTTTAGCACTCTTCCAAGAGTTAGAATCACGATTGCCAGACTTAACTTTTATAGGAGAATCTACTCCTAATTTGTTGCAAACTGCCCAAATCACTAAAGACGAGCAAGAGATGGCACGAATTCGCGACCTATCTAAAAGAGCCCTTCATGTTGTCAGTGAGACCCGAAACTACATTAGTGCTCATACTGTCAATGATGGGCAAATTGTGACCAAGAAAGGCATTCCATTAACCATAGGAGATGTAAGAAGTCGTATTCTCCGATGGAGTGTAGAACACAATCTTGAAAACCCCGAAGGATTAATATTTGCCACAGGACGGGATGCGGCCATTCCTCACTCGCGCGGACAGGATGAAACACCGCTACGTGTTGGTGAAACCATTGTGTTCGATTACTTCCCTTGTGAATATGGCGGAGGATACTTTTACGACTTCACACGAACTTGGTGTATCGGACATGCATCGCCTAGAATCGAACAGTTGTACAAAGAAGTGATAACAGCATATGATATGTCTTTGTCTAATCTTCATGTAGGACAACATTGCTCTACATCACAGAAGCTAGTAAATGATTACCTTGAAAATCAAGGCCATCACACTACACGAAGTCATCCAGGGACAAATAGAGGATATGTGCACACCCTCGGTCATGGTATTGGTCTGAGCGTTCACGAACACCCACGTCTATCCGAAACAGCTTCTGAAAAAGATATAATACAGGCGGGCATGGCACTAACTATAGAACCGGGGTTATACTATCCAGAACACAACATAGGTATTAGAGTTGAAAATTATGTTTGGCTTAATCCTGCAACAGGATATCCAGAACCTATTGGAACATTTGACAGAGAATTAGTCATCCCGATATAGATGATAGGACGGTAACTGTGACTGTACGAATTCTTGGAATTGAAACCTCATGTGATGAAACAGCTGCTGCCGTAGTCGAGGAAGGCTCAATAATTATCTCGAACGTTGTAGCATCACAGAACGAAATACATGCTCAATATGGCGGAATATATCCTGAAATCGCTTCTCGTATCCATATAGAAACAATTCACAATATAATCACAACTGCACTATCCGAAGCACATGTAAGCCTAGATGATATATCAGCAATAGCAGTCACACGAGGACCAGGACTAATTGGGTCTTTGCTTGTTGGTATCAATACTGCCAAGGGTATTGCATTAGGCCGACAAATACCATTACTAGGCATAAACCATCTGGAAGGACACATATATTCGCTCTGGTTAAGTGACCACGCTGATGAAGTAGAATTTCCAATCCTAGCACTCATTGTATCAGGCGGACACACAGAAATGTTACTCATTAGAGATCATATGCAATATAAACGATTGGGCGGTACGCTAGATGACGCAGCAGGTGAGGCATTTGACAAAGTTGGTAGACTATTAGGGTTACCCTACCCTGGTGGGCCAAACTTAGAAAAAGCAGCGCTCATGGGAAACTCATCTAATTTCGACTTCCCTCGTGTTTGGCTAGACAATAGTTGGGATTTCTCATTCAGCGGACTTAAAACAGCTGTTGTTCGTGAAGTTCAGCAACGTTTCCCAGAACTAGATTTGGGGCGGAGCACCTCTTCAGTAGATTTACCTGTCGCTGATTTAGCTGCAAGTTTTCAGGCAGCTGCAGTAGATGTATTAAAGGAAAAATCAGTTCAAGCAGCTGAAAAATACAACGCAAAATGTATATTTGTCAGTGGTGGTGTTTCAGCAAACACAACTTTGCGCGAAGCAATCAGCAATCGCGCAGGAGATTTGCCAGTCTATTTTCCGCCGAAATTTCTATGCACTGACAATGCATCAATGATTGCGGCTGCGGGTCATCAACGTTTTGAGGCCGGTCAACGTGATGACTGGAATATGGATGCTAAACCTTCCTGGCCACTCGGTATTTAATAATTAAACTTCGTTAACCAGAACACAAATAACCGGTCTGCGCCGTATCTCATTATAGAAAAATTTAGAGAGAGATTTTTCCAGTCGAGCTACAATGCCATCGTTAGGATTGTCCTTTACTATAGATACTACCTTCTCTTTAGCCCTTAGAAACAATTGTTCTGAATCACGTACGTATACAAAGCCTCTCGATGTAATAACAGGAGCATCTAAAAGTTCACGTGTTTCAACATCAATCATCATATTAACAATCACAAATCCATCACTAGCTAAACGATCCCGCTCACGCAACACCTGCGGACCAATATCTCCAACACCGGTCCCATCCACATAAACATACCCACCAGGAATCCGGTCGCCAATAGTTAATGATTCAGTTGTCAGCTCAAGTATTGTTCCATTTTCAACTATAGCTACATTGTCTGCAGGCACACCGACCTGATCAGCTAAAGCAGCATGCGCATGCAACATACGTAATTCTCCATGAATTGGAATAAAGAATTTGGGTTTTACCATTCTAATTAGTTGCTTTTGTTCCTCCGAGTTCGCATGCCCAGAAACATGAACAGGAAGTAAAGGGTCATAAACCACTTTGGCACCACGCTGTATAATTTTATTAATAGTGCGAGAAACTACTTCCTCGTTTCCTGGAATCGGATGAGCAGATAAAATGACAGTGTCACCTTCTTGTAAGTCAAACTGGCGATTACGTCCAACCGACAATCTCCCTAAGATCGATGAGGGTTCACCTTGAGAACCCGTCATCATCAATGTGACTTTGCTATTAGGTAAACCTAGCGCCTGATCCAGTGGCAATATCACATCATGTGGATCCTGCAAATACCCTAGCTTTTTTGCGAGCTTAGAATTTACTACCATAGATGTACCAACCAACGCCACACGTCGACCATTCCTATATGATGCATTGATAACTTGCTGCACACGAGAAATTAGCGATGCAAAAGTTGCCACCAACACACGGCCATCAGCAGCACGAAATGCTTCGTCAAAAGCACCATCGATGATTGCCTCTGAACTCGTCCATCCAGGCTGATCAGCATTTGTAGAATCTGACAAAAGCGCCAGGACACCTCGACCCGCAAAATCGCCGATTTTCGTGAAATCAGTTGGCCAATCATCGGCAGGAGTTTGATCAAGCTTAAAGTCTCCGGAGTGAACTACTAATCCTACTGGTGTAGTGATACCTAATCCAACAGCATCCGGAATGCTATGACATACATGGAAAAACTCCACTTCAAATGGGCCGATATTAATACTATCACCAGCATTGATTTCTATTATTCTATCTGCATCATATAATTTAGCAGTCCGCAGCTTAGCTTCAACCAAACCACATGTTAAGGGCGTCGCATATATTGGTGCATCAATTTTATCTGCAATATGCCGTATTGCTCCAGTATGGTCTTCATGACCATGAGTGATCACAATACCACGTACACGATCAAATTTGTCTTCTAGATATGTCATGTCAGGAATAATATAATCTATACCCCACATATTATTTTCCGGAAACATCAAACCCGAATCAACAATAAGTATGTTTTTTCCATACTCAAACAGCATCATATTCTTTCCAACTTCCCCTAAACCTCCTAAGGGAATTATTCTAAGTATTTTTTTACTCATTCATCATTACTCCAACAAAAAACCCGCCGGCACTTATTGCCCGTCGGGTTACATTCTTCACAGTTATCCAGTTGTCACACATAACCAACTAGCTTACTCTTATCCTAATAGCGCCCCCTTTTAGACAAACTAGATAATATTCTGCGCGAAGTGTATCATATAGAGTACACCCTGTCAAAGATTAGTACTACCTACAAAAATGCAGGAATTATTGTTGCGTAAAGAGCATATACGGACAAAATAACCATCGTCGGTATATATAAAACTGGAAGCCAATACCAAACATAACTATAATTTGGCCAACAATTCTCCAAATACCTTGACCATCCAACTAATCCAGCCACATAAAACAAAGCAAATGGCAATAGGGCTGGGAACAGATAACGACCTTGATGCTGTACAAACTCTACGTTGTACTGAATATATTGAAAAATCACAATTGACAATGTAGACAGAACAACTAACCAATATAGTTTATCAATGTTTGAACTCCGAACTCTTAATCTAAACAGCATATAATTGCCCATGACAACCGTAATCAACAGGATAGTAAGCAGACGCAAAACAATCGGGCTCATAGGAACAGCCATCCATCCAAACTGGCCCCAGAAACTACTAAAGGTGGTTTGTATAAAACGCAAACTCAAACCAAGCGCACCAAACTCGGCTAGCCAATCCACTGTACGCGGCTGCCCCACTACGACTTCAGAATGATTTATCAATCCTAGTAAATCTGGCCAGCCATAAACTAATATATTACGTAACCACCATGCTGCACCAATAAGCAAAGAAGGCAGTAACAATTGCAACAAAGCAAAAGGTCTGACCTCTCGCTCTTGGATTCTATGTACAGCTGCCACAGTAGCAACTACCACTATCACATATACTGTTACCTTTGCAAGAAACGCAAGACCAACTACTATCCCAATTACCCATGGTTTCGTACGGCGCATAATTAACCACAAGCTCAAAATCATACATAATTCGGCCAGACTATCATTATTTACAGAGGACATCATTGCTAAATGCTGAGGCAAAAAAGCAACAAATCCGGAAACTGATAATGTAATAGGTAAATTACCTGGAAAAATAAGGTTTGTTGCTATTGCAAACAATAAAATAACACATGCACCTATAATCAATGAAAACAAACGTAGTGCTAACAACGATCCATCGAACACAACAAAGATTGGTGTAGCCAAAAGATAGTACAAAGGCGGCTGATGCGCTTCATATTTCAGCAAATCAATGCTCATGTCACGTGGAAAACCACGCTTAATCACCTCGCTAATATATTTTTGGTCATAATCACCTAACTCTAAAATAGGCAAGGATCTATGCTCAGCAAGATGTTTTATGTAATTGTAATGAGCAGGTTCATCTGGAGCTTGCCATGCAGGTGTATTGACAGCATAGAGTACACCGATAGCTAAATAAACGAGCAAAATTAGACTAACTCCAACAATATGTGGATTAGACAATTTGTTCATATTGTCTAATCTCCCAGACGATCCATCTCCTGTGAAACAATTTCTTCATCCAGTTTTTTGAAAAGAGGAGAGGGTTTGCGAAGGGATTGTCCTTGGGCTAAGGCACTAGGCTCCCATTTTCCTGTAGCACTTTTACTAGAATATTCAAGTACAACATAAGATAATGCCTCTTCTCCAACATTTCTTGTAGATTGATTACCAAAAAGAGCACCATCATACCCCATATAATTGTGTAATTTTTCTGAGCTAAAGGGCAAAAAGGGTGAGAAAATAATTTTTAGTGAATCGATAGCATGTAACGCAGTATATATTGATCTGGATGCCTTGTCTGGATCTGATTTTATGGTAAACCAAGGCTCTTGTTCATCAAGATATTTATTGACCTCAGCGGCCAATCGCATCGCTTCCTGAAGCGCTGCTCGCAGTTTTATCGCTTCTAATAAATCGCCAACATCATCAAAACCTGATTTTATGACATCAAGCAATTTATAATCCTCGGGACGCAAGTCGCCTGGTATCGGTACTCTAGCTTCAAAATTTTTGTATGTAAAGCTCAATACTCGATTGACGAGATTTCCCCAAGTTGCAACCAATTGATCATTATTACGCTGCTGAAAATCAGCCCAAGACCAATCTGTATCTTTAGTTTCTGGCATATTAATAGTAAGATAATAGCGCACTGGGTCAGGCCCATAACGTTCTACGACATCTTGACCCCAAACCGCCCAGTTGCGACTCCCTGATATCTTCTGTCCCTCGAGATTCATAAATTCATTTGCTGGAACGTCATATGGCATATTAAGAGAACTTGCAGGATCATCAGGAAAAACTCGTCCTACACCTGCTAATTCTGCTGGCCAAATAACAGCATGAAAAGGTATGTTATCTTTACCAATAAAATAATAACTGCGTGCTTCCGGTTGATACCACCAATTGTGCCACAATGAAGGATCACCTTCATTTGATGCCCATTCAATTGACGCTGATAAATATCCTATAACTGCTTCAAACCATACATATAGACATTTTCCATCCCAATCACTCAAAGGCACAGGAATACCCCAATCTAAATCTCGAGTAATGGCACGACCATGCAAACCTATCTCATTAACTGTATAACGTGATGGCTTGATGACATTAGATCTCCAATGAGTCTTGTCATTTGCAAGATATTCACTGATTTGCGGAGCTAATTTAGCTAAATCTAAGAAAAAATGCTCGGTGTCACGCAATTCCAAAGATAAGTGACCTGTCCTAGACCGCGGATCTACTAGCTTTTTACCATCAAGAATACTTCCACAACCGTCACATTGATCCCCCCGAGCATTTTCATAACCACACAAATAACAAGTGCCTTCTACATAACGATCCGGTAAAAACCGATTTTCCTCCGGAGAGTACCACTGTTTTTCCGTCTCTCTGTAAAGATAGTCATTGTCTAAAAGCCGTTTGAAAATAGTCTGCGATACTTTAAAGTGATTCTCAGAATGAGTGGTAGTAAAGAGATCATAAGAAATACCCAACTGCATGAATAGATTTAGAAAACCATCATGAAAACTCTTATATATTTCACTAGCAGTTTTACCTTCTAAGTCAGCCCTCACAGTAATTGGAGTGCCATGAGCATCTGAACCTGACACCATCAATACATGATTTCCACAAAGTCTATGATAACGAGCAAAAATATCTGCGGGCAAATAAGCCCCCGTAATATTCCCTACATGAATCTCTGCATTAGCATAAGGCCAAGCAACAGCTACTAGTATATGTTTTGACATAATATATAAATTATAAAGAAAATCTGCCAGTTAAGGCTCAGGGAAGAGATAAATAAATCTTAGATAAAGAAGTATTATATTAGACTGAGTACTTTACTGACCATGTTTAATAGAAGCCAACACTTCTTCGCCATGATTAGCAGGCTTGACTTTCGGCCACACTTTCAAAATCTTACCCAACTCATCAACAATATACGTGATTCTATACATCCCCATATATTTGCGGCCATTGCGTTCTTTTTCTCCCCATGCACAATATGATGAAGACATGGAATTATCAACATCTGATAACAACAAGAACGGCAGATTATATTTGGAGATAAAATTGTCATGGGATTTGAGGCTATCTGCACTAACACCTAATAGAACAACCCCTTCATCTTGTATTTCTTTGTAAACATCACGCAAGCTACAGACTTCCTTTATACAGCCGGGTGTATTGTCCTTAGGATAAAAAAAGAGCACAACTTTCTTGCTAGCGAAATCTTTTAAAGATACAGTCTCGCCATTAGATGCAGGAAGTGAGAAATCAGGAGCAATATCCCCTTGTTGAAGTACCTTCATATAATCACCAAAAAGTAACGACTATAGAAATTGCGTGGCATGTTTGCTGTGTAAATGATTCCAAACCACAAGTCACACTTAATCTGAGTATTCTTTTAACATCCGAGCTCGCCTAGGATGACGCAAACGACGCAGAGCTTTTCCTTCGATTTGGCGTATACGCTCACGCGTAAGACCAAACTTACGACCAACTTGCTCAAGAGTATGTGCATGACCGTTCGGCAATCCAAAACGCATTCGCAAAATACAAGCCTCTCTAGGAGACAAAGTCGATAGCACTTCCTCAACTTTCTCCTGCAGTAAATTTTCTTGAGCAGATTCACCTGGAGCTGGTAACCGATCATCTTCAATAAATTGTCCCAGCTCGGTTTCACCATCCTCTCCTGATGGCTGCTCCAATGACATTGGTTGCCACGAAACCTTAAACATCCAGCGAACATATTCTGGATCAAGATCCAAGTGTGAAGCGAGTTCCTCAGGACTTGGCTGACGACCATTTTTTTGTTCTAGCTTGTAAGCGGTTTTATACAATGTACGAATTCGATCATTCATGTGAACTGGAACACGTATTGTACGACTTTGATCCGCGACAGCACGAGTTATAGTCTGCCGTATCCACCAAGTTGCATAGGTACTAAAACGAAACCCTCTACGATAATCAAATTTCTCAACAGCCTTCATTAAACCCAAGTTGCCTTCCTGAATGAGATCGAGGAATGGAACTCCTTGGCTAACATATTTCTTGGCTACTGATACAACTAACCGAGTATTCGCTTTGATGAGATGAGCACGCGCTAATTGTCCATCCTCAACTGAATATTGCAATTCATCCTTCTTATCAACAGGTATATCTTCTTCATTGATTATTTTTTGAGAAGCCTTTTTACCACGCTCGTAACGCTTAGCCAAATCCACTTCTTCATCAGTAGTTAGTAAGGGAACACTGGCCATTTCCTTTAGATACAAACCTACGCTATCATCTACTGATATGTGTGACAGATCAAACATAGTCTGAGCAGACTTAAACAAATGACCCTTACTATCATGATGCTCAGTTGAGTCTACACCTTCATCACCATCATTAATTTGGATATCAACCCCAGCATCATGCAAAAATGTGAATAGCTCCTCTAACAGAGTGGGCGATTCTTCAGCTTGAGGAAAAAGCTGCACAATATCCTCAGGAGTTAGATAACCAAACTCATTCGCCCGTTCTACAAGCTCCGTCAATATATCTGCAGACTCATCGATGACTGTTTCAATCATAATAATTCCTCTATAATAGATTCCGTTCAAAAAACTATCGACAAATTTTTGCTAACATTCTCTTCGTGACATTCACACTTAGATTGATTTAAATTAGCCCCACAATCCGCACACAACCCTTTACAATCTGTGCAACACAGAGCTTGTATTGGCTCTGATACTAACAACAATTCTCTAAACAATGGTCCTAAATCCAATTCACAATTATCACCAATCGTAAACTGGGACTGCTCATTATCATGCTCACTGTACAACTCTGATATACTCGCACTTGTTGAATTCAAGTGATTGACAAGACATCGACCACATTCTGTGGAACTCGTTGCTTCAACATCACCTGCCACTAAAATACCTAGAGGAATTCTAGTCAAACTAATGTTCCCAAACAAACTATTGGCGTACAAATCAGAAGCAACATGAAATTCTTGTCCTTCAATCTGCACTTCACTAACAAAACCAACAGATTTGTTAAGAATATGGCCAACTTTAAGCCTAAGTATATCCGCGCAATTGCTTGTCAAAACTTACCGCTATTATTCAACTATTTTATGATCCTGCAAAATTACTAGGCCCGAGGACAACCGATTATAAGTATAACATGACGCATTATTCAAGTCAACACTTAATCAATTTTACCCATACATATAGAGTAAACGCTAAGGTAAGGTGTCCTATATAGGACATTTTATGTGTGTACAGAAAATGTTAAAAATAGTAATTGCAACCCACAATAATCATAAATCTATTGAGCTGTCAAAACTAATGACCAATCTACCTATAACATGGATTACACTTAAAGACTTGGGTATAGATACCGTGGTAGAAGAGACTGGAACAACTTTTCAAGAGAATGCCACACTCAAAGCTAGAGAGTATGCTCGCCTTACAAGAATGTATACCTTAGCGGACGATTCTGGACTAGCCGTCGAAGCTCTTGATGGACGTCCTGGAGTGTATAGCTCTAGATATGGTGGCAATAACATCAGTAGCAAACAACAACGAGAACTATTGTTGAAAGAATTATATTCTATATCTTGGAAGAATAGAAAAGCACAGTTCAGATGTACATTAGCATTGTCTAACCCAGATGGCACTGATATTACAGTCGTTAATGGAGTATGTGAAGGCCTAATCACTATGGGTGATAGAGGTGCAAACGGTTTTGGGTATGACCCGGTTTTCTATGTGCCACATCAGAGTTGTACAATGGCTGAAATGGATGCGGACACCAAGAATATCGTAGGACATAGAGGTAAAGCTACACACAAAATGAAGGGTCTGATTTCCAAATTGGTTTTATAAAAACAAAACATAGACCGTAAATCGCACAAGCAAGATGTCCATCTACAATCACTCAACGGCAATCTTACTCCAGTACTTATAAAGACTTAGTAGCCAGTGTTCTGTGAATATTATCGAAAGTACAAACCTCTGCACTCAACACATTCTTTGGAATAACACAAAGTACATTAAAAGTAGTACCGACCATACCACCAATTCGGATCTTACAAGCTTGACTCACTAATTGATGTGCATCTGGCAATTCCAGAGTGGCAATACTTGCAACCCAATGTACTAGTTCAGTGGATGCTATGCGAACTGCATCATCCAATGGACGCGCACATCCAATAACACCAATATGAGTGTTGTTCTCAAACCTAGGCCAGAGAATCTCGTCTTGCGATGAAAATTTTTCAACGACCAAAGTGCTATTGAATGATCCTTCTATAGCAGTACCAGTAATTTCACCATCGCCCTGTGAATAATGGCCATCACCAACATACAGGTGCCCTCCATCTACATTCGAACGAAGATATATTGTGGATCCAGGTCCAATATCAGTTATATCTAAATTACCTCCGAACTCTCCAGCAACTAGACCCAGTCGAATTTCTCCATATGCAGGAGCAACTCCTATAGTACCGTGGAAAGGTTGATATGGTACTCTAAGCAAAACACCGTTGCTAGACTTGGTAACCAATGACTGTCTATCAGAACTAAATTCCCATATCCATACATGTTCATCCTGATCAGGCTGAAGATTAGGTGATAAAGGACTACTAGACAATAATCCGAAATTTGGCGATATAGTAGCAACACCCCAATCGCGCATAGAGTCCATTGCTATGATATGAACGGCAATAACATCGCCTGTACGTACACCATCTATAGCAATAGGACCAGTAAGAGGATTTATTTTCGGGAACGGTGCTAGCTCACGAGGTTTATCATCTTTGGAAGTAATTTGACCACAAAAAGCATCTTCTGTATAAATCTCAAAAGGCTCGCCTGACCCTACGCTTGCTATAGGAACATGGCCACCATATTGGAACGCAAATTTGTCGGTTTTAATCATTAGTTGAACCAAGTACCATTTGCAAGTTGTTCAACTATTTCAACAAACACCTCTTTATCATCTCGATGCACACTATGACCTACATTTGGAACCACATTGACCGCACGACTACCTGCTTCTTTGCGAAGATTTGCCTTGTCCTCAATGGAAACAAAACGACTCTCTTCTGGCAAAACCCAAACAGTGGGTACTTTCGCTACAAGTTCACATACATCACTCCGGAGATCCCAAGGAGCATTTCCTGCAAAAGCTGCACGAGCGTCGTCAAAATCCACCTGTTCGAGCGACAAAAGCTTCCAGGTTGCATCTAGTCGCGACCATTTGGGATTGAGCTCGATTAGACCTTCTATATCATGTGGTAAATTTTCTTCATCCCATGCCAGCATTTCCATAGGTGTATTTTGGTCGGGAAAGTATGACACTGGATCTTCCAACAACAAAGTTTTAGGATTAAAAATACCCTTAAGAACACCAATCTGAGCAAGGGTTCCACCAAATGAATGTCCTATTAGAAGATCAGGCTCAAGAGGTATGTTTTCAGCAAAATCCTCGAGTAGACTATCAAATGAGAAATCTCCATTAGCCCTAGTACTTTCACCATGTCCGCGCATATCAGGCGCAATAAATTGCCATCCGCGTTCTGCTAACATTCGTGCCGGCTCGGTCATAGCCCCCGCATTGGCAGTAATGCCATGTAGGCCCACTATAGTCTTGGTGCTATCCTGAGCACCCCACTGCATCACATTCAAAGTAGCCATCTTATTTACCTGATGCCCAACCGACAATTTGTTGCCACAATTTTGCATAGCCTGACCACTCCACAAAGGCTGGAGGAGCCCAGTGTGGACCACAGTCTGAAGTAAAAGCCACTGACCTACCTTTACCAATTGATCCCGCAACAATCAGTGGGTCTTCACCCACTTGGACTATTACTTTGCTATCTGTCTTAGGTGCCACTCGATTATATCCTAACAGGATTGGCCAATCAGACCCAACACTACTCACTATAGGATGACTTGCATCAATAACCAAAGGTTTTATACCTTGAGGTTGTTCAGACCTATCATCACCAGATTCAAGTACAACCGGCAGCACGTCCTCTACTGCAGTTCCCTGATATCTAGCCTTTGCATCAATACCTTGAAAAGTTAGATATCCTCCTATCATAACTAATCCTCCCCCATTCATCACATACTCTTCAATCAATTCTAAACGATTTGGAAGAGCACGTGATGCGCTAAACGTTTCTGGATGAAGCAGTAAAGTATTAGTACCAATATCACTCAATATTACGCAATCATATTTATTTATTTCATCTAATTCACAGGGAAAGTCAGTTGCCGCAACATGTGCGGGCTGATAGGTAATATCATATCCAGCAAGATCCAATGCATCTCGTAGCCACTGCACACCTTCAGCATACTCAGTTGTGGTAAAACTATCAAAACCCTTCTGGTGTATAGAGTGAACAGTCCATGATTCACCTGCTATTAGAATATTTCCTTTTTTTGTCATTTTTACCCCTAATCACTTAAGTTTGTTATTGAGTTTAAAAAGGCATTCTCTAACTCTTTGCTATTTATTGAAATTGCAACATCAACATTTGCTTCTTTCCCATTCCTAAACAAAAAATCCACAACTGTTCTTCCATAAGTATGATCTCCTGACAATTCCACATCTACCCTAGCTTTTTCTGTTGTTACTAAATCAGGTTCAGCTGCAACTAGTGATGCAATAGGATCATTGAGAGGCATCAATTTTGGCCCTAATGTTGATGGTTTAAATGTTGAAACTAAAGATTCCAAAAGTTCAACAACAAACATTGAAATCGGTGAAGATATTTTTTGCACATCTTTTATCAATTCATCACTTATCCCAACATTCAAAGATGTATCTATTGGTATAAGGGTTATAGGTACTCCAGAATTGAACACTACAGAAGCCGCTTCAGGATCACACAAAATATTCCATTCGGAAGATGCCGTTTTATTGCCAAGCCCTATAGAACCTGCTAAAGAAAAGATTCTTTCTATACTGTTGTTCAAATTTGGATATAAGTTAAATAAAATTGCTAAATTAGTTAGAGGGCCAGTTGTAACAATTGTAATCCCAGGGTTATCAATAACAGTATCATACAATAATTGAACTGAATTTCTATTGTCTGGTTCAATTGAATTCAAATCATTACGGTCTGGATCAAGACCTGAATTCAAATCCAAAACTTTAGCTATTAATCTATCCCTAACCAATGGGTTTTCTGCACCTTTAGATACAGGAATGTACAATTTGCCAATCTGAGCAATTGTTATACAAGCATTCTTAAAGGTTCTATCATTCGCCAAATGTCCTGCACCAGTAGTAACTGCTTGGAGTGACAGACGATCGCTCCCCAAAGCAACAACAATTCCCAAAGCGTCATCATTACCTGGATCACAGTCTAATATGATTTTCTTTGCCGTCATGATGACTCCAATATTTTTTATGAATGATTATCTGTATGTTCTATCCATTTAGCAAATGTTAGACTTAACATTGCATCCAAATATCAATTCAATAAAGCAAATTATGTTGGTAAATCATAAACTTGTAGTCTATCCACGAATGCAACTTAAAAACCGAATAAAAATGTTTTGTAGAACGCTTTGTCAAATGAGTATTATCAGTAACACCTTAGTGTCAATTGATTTCAAAATATTCCCTGGATCGATTTCTCCAATAAACCCATTACCGGACCTGGCAAAACACCAAACACTAAAGTTGTCACTGCAGTCAACACAACCACAAAATTCAAGGGCACTGGTGAAGAATCGATCTCATTTCCATCTTGCATCCACATAAGTACAATAATCCGCAGATAATAATAGGCAGAAATTAGAACAGTTATGACGGAAGCAATCACGAGCCATGTATAACCTACATTAATAGCAGCTCGGAACACATAAAATTTTGCTACAAAACCCATTGTCGGAGGAAGACCAGTCAATGAAAGTATAAATATTGTCATTGCCACGCCTAATCCGGGATTGGACCTAGCTAGACCAGCAAAATCGCCGATAGCATCACCTACATCATCTGTCTTCTCCAATGCTATAACAATTGCCCAAGCTCCAATATTGGTGAGTGCGTAAGCAAACAAATAAAAGACCACAGCACTCGCAGCAAAATCAGACGAATCACCTTGACCACCTGCCACTATAGCTACAAACAAATAACCCGCATGAGCTATGGATGAATATGCAAGCATACGTTTAATAGATTTTTGAGAAATGGCACTAATATTACCAACTAGAGTCGATAGTATGGCAAAAATAGCCATAAGAGGCGCCCATTCCACAGCAACCAATTCAAATCCTTCAAAAAATACACGTATTAATGCTGCAAAACCGGCGGCTTTGGCACCAACTGACATAAACGCAGTAACAACTGAAGGGGCTCCTTCATAAACATCAGG
>DDZT01000018.1:0-3656 GCA_002346435.1 Anaerolineales bacterium UBA3001 | reverse complement strand
ACATCAGGTGTCCACATATGAAATGGAACTGCTCCAACCTTGAAGCAAAAACCCACAATTACAAGTCCAATTCCAGACAACAGTAATGGTGTCGACCCCTGCACTGCAATAGTTGCTGTAATACCTGCTAAACTAGTCGACTGTGTTGCACCATAGACTAGTGCAATACCGTAAACCTGAAACGCAGAAGCAAAAGCGCCCAGCAAAAAATATTTTAGCGCAGACTCTTGCGAACCAGTTCTAGTGCGTGCTAAACCAGCCAGTACATACAATGGAATCGAAAGTAATTCTAGAGACAAAAATACAACTATTAAATCTTTAGCCATCGCCATGCTCATCATACCAACTACTGAGAACAACAATAGCGGATAAAACTCGCTAAGCTCAATATCATGCTGTTTTAGGTAGTTTAGGGCGAGCAACGTCGCTAACGCTCCACTCCCCAAAAACAGCAGATGCAAAAGGTTAGAAAAACCATCAACTGCCAACATTCCACCAAATGCTTCTTGTGACACCTCAGGTGAGGACAAGACCAATACAATAGTTGCAATCAATCCCAAACAAGTGAGCCATCCGGAAACATGAGTTCTATCTTTAGGAATCCAAAGACTCACTATAAGGAGAACACAAGCCCAAGCAGAAAGAAACAATAAAGGCAATGTAGCTACTAAATTAAGGTCTGGTATTATCATTACATACCCAAAGTATTATGCTGATTTACTGCAACACTAGTGCAGTGCCGAAATCAAGAGCCGCTGTCAATTGTTCTACAGAGGCACTCATCAAGTTGAAAAACGGACTTGGATACAAACCTATCCAAAATATCAGTATAAGTAGTGGTACTAACACCACAATTTCTCGCCAATTCAAATCCTGAAGAAGCGTGTTTTTCTCATTACTTACTGAACCTAGGAACATCTTCTGAAACATCCAAAGCATATATATTGCCGCCAGAATTACACCGAGAGCTGCAAAAATACTATAAAAATATGATCCTAGAGCTTGTGATCCGAAAGCCCCTAATAGAATGGTAAATTCTCCTACAAATCCATTGAGCCCAGGTAGGCCCATAGATGATAGTACTACTATTAATGTTAGGCTTCCATACAAAGGCATAACAGTCCAAAGACCACCAAATTCATCTAATGAGCGTGTGTGCCTTCGTTCATAAATCATACCTACGATAAGAAACAAGGCGCCAGTAGAAATACCATGGTTAACCATTTGCAATATAGCACCTTGAATGCCAAGGTCATTTAGAGCAAACAGGCCCAACATTACAAATCCCAGATGACTTACTGAAGAATATGCTACTAATTTCTTGACATCTTTCTGTGGATAAGACACTATCGCCCCATAAATTATTCCAACAACAGCTAAGAATGCAATACTTGGAGCAAAGTAGTGTGAGGCATCAGGGAACAAACCTAAATTAAATCGCAAGAAACCATAGGTGCCTAATTTGAGCAAAACACCAGCCAAAATTACTGACCCAGCTGTTGGTGCTTCCACATGAGCATCTGGCAGCCAAGAATGTAAAGGCCACATAGGAACCTTAATTGCAAAAGCTGCTGCAAATGCTAAGAATAGCCAGCGTTGTGTCCCCAACGGTATGTTACCCATTGATACAAGTGCCGTATAAGAGAAAGTACCCTGAACTGTGCCGATCCATAACACAGCCACCAACATTAGTATTGACCCAGCCATGGTATATAGAAAGAATTTTATAGAGGCATAAATACGATTTTCACCACCCCAAATGCCAATAAGAAAATACATTGGAACAAGTGTGAATTCCCAGAATATGTAAAACAAGAACAGATCAAGAGCCAAGAACACACCGGTCATTCCAACTTCTAACAACAAAAAGAAGATCATATATTCTTTAACTCGTTCCTCAATGGCCGTCCAACTAGCAAACATAGCTATAGGAGTCAACAATGTACCTAATAGGACTAATAGCACGCTTAAACCATCAACTCCAAGATGATAATCAATACTCCAGTTACTACCAATTTGGATCCAAGTCTCTGATACGACCAATTGCATACCCGCATCTTGACTGTCAAATTGTCCTAGCATGACTAGAGAAAATATAAAGGTCAACAACGCAGTACCTACCCCAACCCAGCGTAACAGGTCTTTTTTCTCTTTGTTTATCAACAAAAGCACAAAAACACCTACTAGTGGAAAAAATGTAACCACAGTAAGGGTCGATGTTATGTGTAAAATAAATTCAGACATAATATTCCCCTGCCTATACTAATCTAATCGCCAAATACCAAAGTTACGATAGAAAACATCACCCAATCAACATAATACCAAGCACCATCACTACTCCCAACATTACCCCCAATGCATAATTACGAACATATCCAGTCTGAAGTGGCCGCAATACGTTTACAGCAATATTCTGAACCGAGTAGGCTAATCCATCAAAAAACTTATTGATACCAAGTCTATCCACTGGTCCGGAAAGTGCTCCAGCTGCATTCTTAAAAGACTTAAGAATTATTTGGTCATGTACAAAATCATGCCAAAAATCCCAATCTACCTGGAATGCAAGAAACCGCGCTTTCCATTCATATAATCTAACAAATGTAGCGTCATACAACTCATCTATATACCATTTATTATAAAAAAACTTTAGACTAGGACCCAAAACAGAACTTAATGGATCTGGAGCTGTAGAACTTTCTAGAGGTCTTCTATAATAAACGATGTATCCTACAAAAATGGATGCAACGGCTAGAGCCGTAGAGGTCAACGCAACCGTAAGATCAAAATCTATTCCATGGAAAAAATGGTGAGTATGTTCTAGCCATGAACCAAGCACATGAGACCATGGTAGATTAATCCCACCACCTACTATAGACAATATAGCAAGACCAATTAATGGCACAGTCATGATCGGTGGATTTTCAGTAGCATGATTCGCGGCAGCGGATCGTGAGGAACCGAAAAACACTAGGATGATCTGACGTGTCATATAGAATGCTGTAATTACTGCCGCAAGAGCTAACAATATATATACTGTCATACCATGCCAGTGACCTTCGACCATACCAACATGCCAAGCATCAGCCAATATTTCGTCCTTGGACCAGAAGCCAGCCAAAGGGAATATACCTGCTAAAGCAACAGCTCCTACAACATATACACCAAATGTTGTTTTCATCTTATCCTTTAGGCCGCCCATATTACGCATATCTTGCGGATCACAATGGTCATCCGACTTGTGTGCCCCATGTTCAACACCATGAATAACAGAACCTGCAGAGAGAAATAGTAGCGCCTTAAAAAAGGCATGCGTAATTAGATGAAACATAGCAGCCACATGTGCTCCTAGACCCACAGCAGCAACCATAAAACCCAGCTGACTAATAGTAGAGTATGCTAAAACACGTTTGATGTCCCACTGTGCCAATGCAATAGTACCTGCGATCAATGCAGTAGCAGCACCTAACAACGCTACTGTCATCTGAGATAAGGGGGCTACAGCATATATAGGAGCTGAGCGAACCATCATATAAATTCCAGCAGTTACCATTGTGGCTGCATGTATCAAAGCAGAAACTGGAGTAGGACCTTCCATGGCATCAGGTAACCATGTGTGTAATAAAAATTGGGCAGATTTTCCCATAGCACCAACAAAT
>DDZT01000075.1:10886-11316 GCA_002346435.1 Anaerolineales bacterium UBA3001 | reverse complement strand
TAGACAGATATCTGTAAGAGGTGGAAATGTGGCTTGTGAAATGTCTGGCGATAGGGTGTTGATATCGGGTACTGCCGTGAAGTATATGGAGGGGAGTATATCGCTAGACGAAAAAATTTCTAATTAGAAATGCTATGAATATTTACTGGACCCTTGTTAGTTATTTAGAAGATGTAAGTGCTTTTCCCGTAGCTTGCTTAGTTTTGGTGTGATTACAGCATTGCAATACGGATTATCAGGGTTGTTGAGAAAGTATGATTGGTGATAGTCTTCAGCTATGTAGAATGTTTCTAGCTTGGATATTTCTGTAACTATTGGCTGGGTAAAAGTTTGAGTGATAGTCAGTTCCCTTATGGTCTTGTGTGCAGTTACTGACTGGGCCTCATTGTGAGTAAAAATTGCTGAGCGATATTGAGTGCCAATATCATTA
>DDZT01000075.1:7340-10589 GCA_002346435.1 Anaerolineales bacterium UBA3001 | reverse complement strand
ATATTGAGTGCCAATATCATTACCCTGTTGGTTGGGTGTTGTTGGGTCATGGTATGCAAAGAACACCTCAAGTAGAGTGTCGTATTTGATTTGTAGGGGATTGTGTGATATCTGTATGCATTCGGCATGTCCGGTAGTGCCGGAACAGACATCTTCGTAAGTTGGATGCTCTGTGTTGCCGCCTGTGTATCCTGATGCTACCTGTGTGACGCCATGCAGATTAATAAATATTGATTCGAGACACCAGAAACATCCGCCAGCTAATGTTGCTAGCTCTATAGAGGACAGGTTTTTGGAAGTAGTCATGTTGCACTCAATATTTGTTTTGTCGTTATAATTAGTCTGGTGGTTAGTATAGCATTCAATAGTTATATCGTATAATTTGGATACAAAACAGTTGTTTGATCAGATATTGCCGTAAGTATTGGGTGCGGATAAAATAATACCAGTAATATGGTGAAATGGAATTGGTTGTATGGTGAGAGTAAAGCCACTAAAGTGCTAATAACACTAAGCGGCTGATTGGATAGAGTGTAGAACATAAATATCGGAGGTGAGAAATGAGTCAAAATAACGTAGCTATAGTAGTGGATAGTACTTCGACCATCCCAGAAGGTATTGTTAGGGAATATGGCATACATGTTATACCGCTAACCCTGGTTTGGGGCAATGATACATATCTAGACGGAGTGGAAATGAGCGCTGGAGACTTTTATGATCGACTGAGAGATGATCCGGTATTTCCAAGTACAACCCAGCCAAGCGTAGCGGAGTTTGAAGAGTTGTACAAAAGTATTGGTAGTTCGGCAAGTGATATATTGGTTATTACCTTGTCTGGCGAGCTGTCGGGTACGTTGAATTCGGCTGTTCAGGCAAAGAGCTTAATTACTGAAACTAACATTGAAATTATCGACACTAGAACCATGTCCATGGCGGCTGGTTATGTCGCATTGGCTGCGGCGAGGCAGGCAAAGTCTGGCGGGAGTCTAGAGGAATGTGCAAATGCAGCTAGGGCAGCAAACGATAATGTAGGTGTATTGGTGACCTTAGACAGTTTGGAGTATTTGCATCGAGGGGGCAGAATAGGCGGCGCTCGGAAATTATTAGGTGGCGCGTTAAATATTAAACCCATCCTCACTGTTGAAGATGGGATTGTACAAGACGCTGGAAAGGTGCGCACACGTCGCAAGGCGCTAAAACATTTGATAGATAGTGTTGTCGAAGCGGTAGCTGGTAAGGAAGGTATTAGATTGGCCGGACTACATGCATCGTCTCCAGATGATGCAGCTTATGTCCTTGAAGAATGCAATAAGGCTGTTGGTGCGGTAGAAACATTACTAACTGAATTGAGTCCAGTTGTGGGAGCACATGTTGGTCCGGGTGGTGTAGGTATTGCCTGGAGCTTTGACTAGTGATTAGTGAATAGTTGTCTTTTGTATGGGTTAATTTGCTAGGCTAAATAGAAAGAAGTCATACTCGGTTTATGTGGGCTCCGAGGGATCTGAGTTTGTGGTCGACACCTTCGTAGCCGCGTTCGATTTGATTGATATTGCGGATTATAGATTCTCCCTTTGCGCAGAGCGCGGCTATTAATAAAGCCATTCCAGCCCGAATGTCAGGACTTTCAAGCGTTTCCGCCTGTAGTTGTGTGGGGCCTTGAACTATACATCTATGAGGGTCGCACATTATAATTTGGGCGCCCATTCCGATTAGCTTGTCGACAAAATGTAGTCTGCTTTCAAATAGTTTTTCATGAAATAAAACTGTGCCATCACACTGTGTAGCGACTACTATCGCTATGCTCATCATATCTGCCGGAAAACCGGGCCAAGGGGCGTCATCCACTTTGGGGATGACATCATTTAGGTCCGGAATTATTTTTAGAGTCTGATTGTTGGGAACTAAAATATCTCCATCGTCGGTTTCCCATGATATGCCTAGTCTAGCAAATACCAGCTCTGCCATTTTGAGGTAGTTGGCGGCACTATCCTTTATGCGTATTTGACCTCTGGTTACTGCTGCCGCTCCTATAAAGCTCACTACCTCGAGGTAGTCTGGTCCTATAGTATGCTCTCCTCCTGATAAAGCGTTGACACCTTCGATGGTAAGCATATTTGACCCAATTCCGGAAATTCTTGCGCCGATGCTGTTGAGAAAGTGGCAGAGTTCTTGTACGTGCGGTTCGGAAGCTGCGTTACGTAATGTGGTAGTGCCCTTTGCAAGGACTGATGCCATTACAGCGTTTTCTGTTGCAGTAACGCTGGCTTCGTCAAGTAGTATGTCAGCACCAATTAGGGTGTTAGCTGTTAATTTGAAGGGATTTGTGCCTTCGATCTTGCATCCTAGTGCTTCGAGGGCAAGTATATGAGTGTCTAGGCGGCGGCGTCCTATGACGTCTCCGCCGGGAGGCGGCAGCTTTAATTGACCATGTCGAGCTAACATGGGTCCGGCTAATAATATCGACGCTCTAATATGGCGGCATAAATCTGTGTCAGGTGTATGCCCTACTATTGATTTGGCGTGCACTACCCAAGTGTTATCGTTCTGCTCCTCTACTCTTACCCCAAGATTCTGCAGTATTTGTTTTAGGGTGATCACGTCACCAATCTTAGGTATATTGTGCAATATAATAGGTTCTTCGGTTAGTAGGCAGGCCGCGAGAATTGGAAGCGCAGCATTTTTATTTCCAGAAGGGGTAAGAGTACCGTTTAATGGCACTCCACCGTTGATTACAAACTGTTCCATAGTTGTATGTGTAGTATTCAAATTAAAGGCGAACTCTGACAATAGAGTTGGTGTTTGTATTAGTCTTCATACTTGCATGAATTGTAATAGAGTGTGTCTACAAGGTCAACCGCTGCGTTAGTTAGAAGGTGTTATTTTCACCTTCGGAATATGTGTTAATGGTAAAATCCGTGAGTGCACATTAGAAGCCATAAAGAGCCCACGCCACCCATTGGTGTTATAGATTCATTTGGAAAAGGATTCGAGACTGTTATTAGTCAGCTCGTCCTAGTTTCTATACCACTACTGCTTGACTTATTTTTATGGCTTGGTCCGCGCTTGAGTATTTATGAACTCTTCAAGAGTTTCGGGGAGTTTGTTAGTAATGGAGAAGATGTTCCTATTGAGTCGGCACGGGTTATTGAGTTGAGCTTTAATAGCTTGGCAGAATCACTGAATTTGTTTAGTTTTCTTAGTACTTCGCCTCTCGGTGTCCCTAGTATGATGGTGAGTAAAGTGGCGGGG
>DDZT01000075.1:0-6994 GCA_002346435.1 Anaerolineales bacterium UBA3001 | reverse complement strand
CGGGCTGGTAATTTCAATAACTAGTTGGTTCACTGTGATCGTCGTTGCGTTTGTTATTAGTCTTGGCGGGCTGTTTATTGGAACAATTTATTTTGCGTTGATCGCTCGCGGTACATTGCCCGAAGAACTTAAGCTTGATGAAACTGATTTGCTCGAAAGTATATGGGTAGGATGGGTTCGATTGGTCGGGTTTGCCCTAGCTGTGGTGGTAGCAATGCTAACTTTTGGTGTAGCGGTTTCAATGCTAGCTGGCCTAGCGTCCTTTGTGCATCCTAATATAAGTGGCCTTGTGGTTTCACTTGGCGTAGCAGTATGGATATGGGGCTTATTCTATGTGGCCTTCACGGTGCACGGTATAGTTATGGACAACCAAAATATCAGGGAATCAATCGGCAACAGTTTAATGTTGGTTAGACTAAATATGCCGTCCGTGGTAGGACTATTTGGCTTGATAATGATTCTTCTCTGGGGGCTTGGATATTTATGGTTAAGTCCGCAGTCAGATTCATGGCTATTGCTGGTAGGAATACTTGCGCATGCTTTTGTCGCGACTGGGTTATATGCTTCGACATTTCACTTCTACAGAGATAGGTTACGATGGTGTAGTGAGTTGCAAGAGTACAAAAACGAGCATTTCGGGATATCGTCGAATGCTACTAGGCCTGTGATAAAAGGAAATAAAGGTAATGGTAAAGAGTTCAAAGAAAAAGACAACCAAGAAGAAAAGTAATCAAGCAGACAGTTATGGCGCAAGTAGCATTCAGGTTCTAGAGGGTCTAGAAGCTGTCAGGCGTAGGCCCGGAATGTATGTTGGCGGGGCTGATTCGCGCGCCATGCATCATTTGATATATGAAGTTGTCGACAATTCTATTGATGAAGCCTTAGCCGGCGAGTGCGACTTTGTGTCCGTTACTATTCACGAGGACGAAAGTATAACAGTGTCTGATAATGGGCGAGGAATTCCCGTTGATAAACATCCAGCGGAAAAAGTGTCCGCTCTCGAGGTTGTAATGACCAAGCTCCATGCCGGCGGCAAGTTTGGTGGAGGTGGATACAAAGTGTCAGGAGGACTGCATGGAGTTGGAGTAAGTGCTGTCAATGCGTTGTCAAGCACATGCGAAGTATGGGTTACTCGTGACGGAAACGTGTGGTATCAGCAGTATAAAAAGGGTGTGCCTGAGGCTGCTGTTAAAAAGGTTGGTAAATCTGAAAAGGGCGTTAGCGGTACAAGAACTAAATTTATGCGAGACACTTCCATTTTCAAAGAAGACAATAGCTATAAATTTGAAGTGCTTCTACAAAGGTTTCGCGAGATGGCTTTCGTTACGCGGGCTGTCACAATACAGCTTATTGACGAAAGGGATAGCCGGGAGATGACGTTTTATTTCGAAGGAGGAATCAAATCGTTTGTTAGGTACTTGAATAGAAATCGTCGTACGTTGCATTCTGTACTGCACGTAGAAAAAGAAATAGACGGTACAGGTGTTGAGGTGGCGCTGCAATATAATGAGGGCTACGCTGAGTCTACCTACTCATTTGCCAATACTATAAATACTACTGATGGTGGTACGCATATGACTGGGCTTAGATCGGCTCTGACCAGAACTGTAAATGATTATGCTAGAAAAGCAAATCTACTAAAGGATGGCGATCAAAATTTTAGTGGTGACGACACCAGAGAGGGACTAACCGGCATTGTTAGCATTAAGCATAAGGACCCCCAGTTTGAAAGTCAAACAAAAGTTAAGTTGATGAACCCGGAGGTTTCCGCTCTTGTTCAGCAGGCCCTAGGCGACTATTTGTTAGAGCAATTAGAGAAAGATTCTCGTATGGGAAAAACTATTGTTGAAAAGTGCTTAACTTCAGCAAGGGCGCGTGATGCGGCCAGAAAGGCTCGTGATTTAGTGATAAGGAAGAGCGCTCTAGAAAGTTTAACTTTGCCGGGAAAACTTGCTGACTGCTCCGAAAGAGATCCATCAAAGTGTGAACTTTATATTGTTGAGGGAGATTCCGCCGGTGGTTCGGCGAAGCAAGGTAGAGATAGGCATTTTCAGGCAATACTTCCGCTACGGGGGAAAATATTGAATACTGAACGTGCTCGACTTGATAAAATTTTAGGATCCAACGAGGTAAAGGCGTTGATATCTGCTTTGGGCACTGGAATTTCGGATGGGTTTGATCTTGAAGGGCTTAGATACCATAGAATAATAATTATGACTGACGCAGATGTAGATGGTAGCCATATACGGACATTGCTTTTGACATTTTTTTTCAGGTATATGCAATCTCTTATTGAAGGCGGACACTTGTTTATTGCTCAGCCACCTCTGTATAGGGTGGCAAAGGGCAAAAAAAGCACTTATGTATACAATGAAGATGAGAAAGATGCTATGTTAGAAAAATGGGGCAAAAATGGCAAGCCAACACTGCAGAGGTATAAAGGTCTAGGCGAAATGAATCCTGAGCAGTTGTGGGATACGACAATGGACCCTGCGATTAGAATGCTCTTGCAAGTTACTATACAGGACGCGGCTGAAGCTGACCGGACGTTTGATATGCTGATGGGAAGTGCCGTTCCACCCCGAAGGCGGTTTATTCAGACTCACGCTAAAGAAGTTCGTAATCTTGATGTTTAGCATGCAGGCTCTTCACCGATGGGATGAAAGTCTACGGTTTTACTATCTTGTGGTTCATCTTCCTCGTAGTACAAGTTGACAGTGAGGGTGTGAATGTGTTGAGGTGAGGTTGGCTTTATATGTAAAGTGATCTCTGTGGTGATAGAGATTGGCTCTAGTATTTCGGCAGTTACTAAAACGTCATTATTTTGGTCAGCAATACTTATAGCTAGGTTGGGTTTTTCCAGAAAAGGCGATAAAGTTATGGCGACCTGTACGCGTGTACCATCAGGGTATGGGTGTGCTTCGACACTGGCTATATGTACCTTATCCTTAGGAAGTGGTGTGGGCCCGTCGTCAAAGAAAAATATCTCTTGCATTGTAGGGTGCTAGTGTGTTGGTTGATAGTCAGCTAGGGACTGAGCGTGACCGAATCATTCTTGTTCTGACATAGAGGATGAGTTGGTTGTGGTTGCGATAGGTAGCGGCTTATTAGGTTCTGTGTAGTTTAGGTAGGAAAGAGATATCCACCCAGAGGACACGGTTGATCGCGGGAGAGTCTCTACTAGACCCCATGTCCCTTCTATGTTTTGTGCAACTAGAGTTACGCATTCGCCCTCAAGGAGATAAGATAATTTATCATAAGAAGCGTCAGGCCCCTGGCGCACATTTAGGGATGATATTGTCACACAGCCGCGTAATTTTGTTGGATTTGGCGGTTCTGTAGGACTTGCTTCTGGCGCTGAGTTTGGAGGCGTAGCTATTATCACGGCGTTTGATGCCGGAGATGATAGTGGTTTGTCAGCTGTTGGTATGGGTGGTATTGTTGGTAGCGCTGGCTGACTAATTTCGCTGTTTGGTTCAGTAAAACCCGTGGTTATGTCTGTGAATTGGTCAATAAGCGTCCATGCGGCAGACATTGTATTCTCCGGATATAGTAGGAATAGAGATACGGCCGCTAGTGTTGGGACCATAATCATAAGAGGTGCAAAGGCAGTTCTCCGCTTGCGAGCTTTTGGCCGCGGTTTGCGTGTAAGGTCTGAGGGTACCGGTGGTGCAGCGTTTGAAATCGGAGCAATAGATCCTGGAGCAGTACGTGCTCGAGCGTTGTTCTTTGTCTCCCACAGTAGAAATGCAGCAGCTTGGTATATCTCAGCTAGTGCTTGTTGTGATGATGAGTCTGAAAGGTCCCTAAGGTGGGCGGCACGTATTTTAACTGCTGCTGCGATCTCGTCAGGGCTTGCGTCGCGCGGTATCTTCAGTATGTCGTTAGGAGCTTTAGTGGTCACAATATTTATTGAAAATAGTCTGTTCTTATTATAGACTAGAATGGGATAGTGAATGTTGAGGATTGTTAGACAGTATAGTACCGCTAGTGTTCTTCCCTGTAAGTGTTTGCGTTAGGTCTCCTGGTGTTGTTGCTGAGAAAATATACACTGTAAGTGTGTTTTGATGCTTAATTAACTTTAACATGGTGTCGACTTTCGATTGCATGCCGCCGGTAATGTCCGGGGAAGTTGAAGCAGTGACTGCATTCAGCAATTCTTTTTTGGATGAGGGTGATATTGCGGGGATTACGTTTCCGTTAGGATAACTATCAAGTACGCCTTTGTCCGTGCCTGCAATATATATTTTTTGGGGAGGTACTACACTGGCTAAATGGGCAAAGATCGATTCGGTTGAGATGATTGATGCACCACATTGTTCGTCAAAACACACGTCTCCATGAATCAATGGAATTATTTGGCGGTTGAGAGCGTGATAAATTTGTGTTGTGTCTAACTTTATTAGCTTGCCATCGCGACAAATGGCAGATTCTGATGGGTTGATTTGCTTTGATTGTACGCCGGCTAGTTCTAATTCGTGCTGGATGATGCGGGATAGCTGTGACACAGATTTAGCAACTTCAAGTGCTCCATTCCATCTGGCCGGAGTGTGCCTGCAACTGTGCAAATTATTGCGAATCGCTTGTATATGGCCATAAGATCCGGCGCCATGTCCGATAATGAGATTGGTTGCTGGGAAGACAGAGTTGAAGTTAGCTATTTCCGACGCGAGATGTTTTATTGTATGCATGCTGGCAGTTGACTCGCTAGTTTTGTCGGTAATTAATGAGCCGCCGAGCTTTATATAAATTAGGTTTTTGTTTTGTTTGTTCATGTGAGTTATGGGTTGATTATTGCTGTAAGAGGTTTAGAGCCAATGTCTTTTAGTGCATTTACAACCGAAGACATAGTTTGTTGATTGACTTGAGCGATAATATGTCCTCCGTGACCTGCCCCAGATAGTTTAGCTCCGTTGGCTCCTGATGCAATTGCTATAGTTACTAATTTGTCGAGTTCTGGAGTGGAAACGCCCAACTTCTGTAATAATGCATGGTTTTTTGACATAAGGTTGCCGAGCTTTATATGGTCAGCATCCTGAAAAGCAAGGGATGACTCTTTAGCTATTTTTCCAATGCTTCTAACACTTTCCTGGAACAGAGTAGTTTTTTTTCGACTTTGTTTGCGAAATATATTTAGTGTATCCATGGTGCTTCGGGTTTGTCCAGTGTCGGCAAGCACATAGTATAGAGGTTTGGTAGGACGCAGATGTTGAGCTGGACTTGCTTTGGAGAATAACATTGGGACTTCATGGGCTATTACTGTATTGTCTATCCCCGAGGGATTGCCATGTTGGAGAGATTCCGTTTTGAATACAATCTGTGATATTTCATCATTTGTAAGATTGTGCCCAAGGTATTTAATTATACATCTTGAGATGGCTGTCGAAATTGATGCGCTAGATCCTAGCCCCGATGCGATTGGTATGGTAGATGTAACAGTTAGGCTTCCTGGAATAGAGTCTTGATAGTGTAATTCTTGGAGGGTTTGGCGAACAATATTAGCAATTGGATTGTCGTGCGGCATGGACTCTAACGCACCCGAGAAATTTATGTCGGGAGCGTTGATGTACAAGTCAGTTGTATTATGTTTGTGTACCGGCCTTAAGGTAGCAGTGCTGTAGACAGAATTTAATGGCGCAGCTAGTGCTGGCTCACCATGTACAACTGCATGCTCCCCTATTATGATGTATTTGGCTGGTGCCGTGGCTGATACTGGGGCGTAAATCTTGTTGGTCACCAATAGTTGTACCTAAGTACTGTTGCAGTGACTATCCATAGTATTATTGAGAGTAACAGCGGTCTGTCATTGAAGATGAGTTGTTCGGGTGTGCCTCCTTCTCCTTTGACGTGCACTAAATATAGATATCTAAAAACACCATATACCACAAAGGGTATTGTAAGCATCATGCTATGGTTTTTAGGTTGATGGTATGTTGCGTTGAAAGTGTAAAAGGAGTATGAAATAATAGTAGATGTAGATACGCAATTTATTAATAAATCAATGAATGCATGATTGTATGAAGCCAGTACTGCACGATGATTGCTAGCTAAATCCGAGAAAAGGTCTAGCTCGCTACGGCGTTTTCCGAGGACAACCAGCAGCGCCCCAAAAACTACGCACATGTATATCCAGGGGGAGCCTATAGGTCCTTGTTCGACATCAATTAATATTGCTCCGGCTGCTACACGGAACGCAAATCCGAGTGCTATTAGTAGTACATCCAGTATAACGATGTGTTTTAGCCAGACTGAGTAGAGTATGTTTTGTAACCAGTAGATTAGGAGGATGACTCCAAACCAGGTGTTTAGTAGAAACGAAAGTGGAAGAACTGTCAAAGGGAGTATGACTGCCATTACTACTGCCAATTGCTTGGTCAACTGACCTGACGGTAGGGGTCTTAGTCTTTTGACCGGGTGTAATTTGTCTTGTTCGAGGTCAAGAATGTCGTTAGTTATATAGACTGCACCGCTAATGAGCGTGAGCAGAAAAAAGCCGTATAGAGTTGTCGTGAGATATTGGATTACAAAGAGCTTTCTGTCGAAAACAAGAGCCGCGAATAGAAAAAGGTTTTTGACCCATTGGCGTGGTCTGGTTGAATACAGTATTAGAGAGAGTTGATGCATGTATATATTATATATCGAATAGCTTGATGATAAAATTGTACATATGACGAAGATGCGACTTGATTTAGTTATGTTGAGGAGGCGTTTGGTGGAATCAAGATCGAAGGCTAAAGGTCTTATTATGGCTGCCCAAGTTTTTGTGGACGGAACAATGATTGATAAAGCAGGTACGATGGTTTTGGAAAACTGTAAGATAGAAATCAAGCACGGTAGCCGATACGTTAGTCGTGGTGGTATTAAACTTGAAGCTGCGTTGAAGGAGTGGCGGGTATCAGTGAATAATAAGGTGTGTGCGGATGTAGGTATTTCGACTGGAGGATTTACAGACTGTATGCTACAACATGGGGCAAGCAGGGTGTACGGTGTTGAT
>DDZT01000127.1 GCA_002346435.1 Anaerolineales bacterium UBA3001 | reverse complement strand
GTACCCCTAAAACCACAAAAATCGGCAACTAATGCACCAACATTAAATTGTTGAGACAGACGAGGAGCAAGCATATTGCCTACAAAAATCGCATCTGGCTTTTTTATGTTAGAGGATAGCAACGCTAAATTAGCTGCCTCCCAAGCTAGATGGCGTAATGATGTACCCCAATGTTCACCTACTTTTGTACAACCTGTGCCTGATACGTAGATATTTGGTGAATCAGTCATTTTAGTGCCAATTTGCCTCGATAACGCGCATATGTCGCATAATCTATCACTGTACGCCTCTCTATATAGTCTTTTGTAGTAGGAGCCAAATTCTGGCATGATGACAGCCGATTATTAACGGACAGATCAAATGCATCAGAACCTGCGCCTGATCCAAATGACACCAACAAAATACGGTCTCCTGGTTGTGCCGCATCAAGTACTGCAGTTAGTCCCAGCAAAGCTGAACCTGCATAAACATTTCCTACATCCGACGCCAACAAACCAGTTGTAATTTGTTCTGTTTTAAATCCTAATATTTTTGCAACTTGCTTCGGAAATTTGCTGTTGGGTTGATGAAATACAGCATAAGTATAATCACTCGGCTTAGTACCAAGACCATTCATTAACTGTTCAGCACATTCAGCTATGTGTCTAAAATATGCTGGCTCTCCAGTAAATCGTTTACCATGTTGTGGATATCTAGCATTTTGTCGACGCCAAAAATCTGGTGTATCAGTAACAAATGAATGACTTCCTCCGATTGTAGCAACAGATTCCTCAGAGGTACCTAATAAAAAAGCTGCCCCACCAGCACCTGCAGTATACTCTAGTGCATCACCAGGACGACCTTGGGCTGTATCCATACCAATTGCCAGAGCGTACTTTGTCATTCCCGAACCTACAAAACCAATTGCAGCTTGGATAGCCTCAGTACCAGCTTTACATGCAAATTGCCAATCTGCTGCCTGAGTGTTGGGCACCGCCCCGATTGCTTCCGCTACTACGGTAGAGGTGGGTTTCACTGCGTATGGATGAGATTCTGAGCCAACCCATACAGCACCAATATCTATAGGATTTACATCAGCGCGAACAAGCACATTTCTGGCTGCTTCAATAGACATAGTAACCACATCTTCATCTATCCCAGCAACAGATTTCTCACTAACTGGCAACCTGTTAGATGAACCAACCCATAGTTTAGCAACATCTTCAGCTGGCAAACGATAACGAGGAATATATGCTCCATAACCAACAATGCCAACAGGCATATCTGGTTTCATCACCTGCAAATCAGTTTCCCGATTATTAATAGTCATAGTATGCATCACCTATTTCCATCTTATATACCTTACAACAATTACCGACGTAATTCCAAAGCTCGTTTAATTCTTACATCATTTTCCAACACCATTTTACTTGCTATCATGTTGACCTCGCTTCCTTCTGCTCCAGCAGCAATTGCAACCTGGCGTGCATGTAATCCCATATGACCTCTTTGAATACCTTCAGTAGATAAAGCACGTAAAGCAGCCAAGTTTTGTGCCAGTCCAACAGAAACAATTATTTCAGCTAATTCAGAGCTAGAACGCACTTCCAGTAATTCAAGAACTACTTTAGCACTTGGATGTACACCTGTTGCTCCACCAACAATACCTACAGCCATAGGCATCTCTATTTCGCCGCACAGGGACCCGTGATTATCAACATACCACTTAGATAAACTAGTATAAGATCCTGAACGCGCAGCATAAGCATGAGCACCTGCTTCAATTGCGCGCCAGTCATTTCCAGTTGCAATCACTACTGCATCTACTCCATTCATAATGCCCTTATTATGAGTAGCAGCTCTATACGGGTCCACTGATGCGAAAGCCCATGCTTCTATTATTCCATCTCTTACTTTTTCAGCACTGTAATTACCAAACCCCAACTCCTCTAATGGTATAGTGACACTTGCACTAGCTAATCTGCGATCTGCAAGGTTAGACAATATACGGAGATGTACTCTGCCACCAGTAACTTCTTCAATAATTGGTGTCAGATGTTCTGTAGCTGTATTAACTGCATTAGCACCCATAGCATCGCGGGTGTCATAAATTAGATGAACAACAATAAAAGGTCCAATAGGAGATTTTTCCATCAAGCGAATCTCCATATCTTTTACACCACCACCTAGCTCAGATATCACAGGATCGATACCTATTACACTATCAAGAATTGTTTGCTTATTCTCCATCAGATTATGGTAGGCCAAATCCAAATCCTCCAGGTCCAGAACCTGTATTTGCCCAATCATCTCTGGAGAATTACTTTTAGCTTTGAATCCGCCTCCAGCCCTGGCCAATTTGGCAGCCAAACTCGCTCCAGCAACAACCGACGATTCTTCGATGACCATCGGAACCAGTCTTTCATTGCCATTCACGATAAAATTAGTGGCTATACCCATTGGTAAACCATGCACACCAATCACATTCTCTATCATATGGTTAGCATTTTCAACAGTAAGACCATCGTCTCCGGAAAGTGCGGATATGTGCTCCGAATCAAGAGTGCTTTTTGCTAACAACACCTGTTGTCGCTTTTGCACTTCTAAATTATAAAAATCAGGCAAACGTGATGCATTTTTGTAACAAGTCATTTTTTCATTTCGACATTTCGATTAGTATCTTTACCTACTACCACTACTCACAATCAAACAATATGTAGATCATTCGCTATATCTTACCCATTTTTACTTTCAAAAACTATCAAAACTACCGAATTTTGGCAAAAACATAGCAATAATATAGTAAAAATCAGACTACTCCTCCAAATATTTGGACAATATATCGATCGTTGTTTTTCCAGACACACGAATCCGATTCCATGTAAAAGCGTCGCTAATATTATGTTCAAGCCCAAATTCCGTTGTTACAGCACCCCAGAATCCCAGTGCCTTAAGGTATTCAATTACTTGTTGATCATACAATCCACTTGGGTAACTAAAATACCGCGGTTGCAGACCTATATGTGCCTGCACAGTCTGCATAGAACCAAGAACTTGGTATTGGACTAATTCAAATGGACGATCGGAAAGTTGTACATGAGTCTTGCTATGCGGTTCAATTTTCCATCCATACTCATACATTCTGCGAGCCATTCTCCATGTCAAATATGATGGATGATTTTCATCCATCAGTTGAGTAAGAACAAAAACAGTACCTGTGTATCCATATTCTTCCATATGTGGAAAAGCATGTTGATACAAACCTCGATAGCCGTCATCAAAACAGAATATTATCGGTCTTTCAGGTAAATCGATGCCTTGCGCGAGATAATAAGTCAAATCATACAAACTCACAGACTTATAACCTTTAGCATGTAAAAATGCTAGCTGCTGCCTAAAAACTCCGGGCTGCACAGTCAGTCCAATACGTATATTGTCTGCATCATTAGGAAGGGGTTCAACATAGTGATACATTAATATAGGCAACCTCACCACTCTATCATCTAAAAATTCATCAGGAGTAGGCAATTTAGTAGGAACCATAGTAGAAGTTGGAGTAGCAGTTATAGGAACCATGCTTATTGTACTGGTTGCTGTCGAACTAATAACACCTATAGAAGTAGCTTGATCACTGAGTACAATGGTGTCTCTATTTACCCCAATTATTGGTGCGCGCGTAGGATTGCTATCGATTTGAATCACTGGCAGTGTTGAAGATTTGTCAGATTTAGGACTTTGGATTGTATCAGTAGCTGTTATCTTTTTTGATACACTTGCGACACTGTCATCTCCAGTCGAATTTAGTGTTGACTTAACAGATAAACTGTCAGCATCTGTATGACTACATCCCATTAATACAAGTGATAAACCGAAGCAAATTGATAATAAATTGCAATGCAACCAATCATTGGTATTTCTATTCATTAGAATCTATTTACCTTACATTAAATCAAAATCCCCGCATCACCGGGGATTTATTTTGCAATACATATACTTACATTTCTCTTACTCAGGCATCATTTCTGTACCCAAGAAATAATCAAGCCAAATCCAAATTAGACTAGCATAAGATAGACATAGAAAAGTAAAATTGTTGATAATAACATCGAGGATGCCAAAATTCAAATCAACGGCATAGCGATCCAATGTAGTACCAAAAGCAGCTACCGTAGCATAACCCGCAGCCAACCCAACTGCAATAGAAATCACCCAAACCACTACACGCTTTGCTGCCACTCTAGCCTCCTAAGCACAGTATCAAATTCAATGAAATTGTAGTTTATAGACAGATTATAGTCAAGCATCTCAAAATTCTAATAGTGCAAACCATATATTTGCGTACAGCTCACATATCTTGATCCATAAATGCCGGTTCTGACTTCCATGTTTCCGCAAACCTCGAAGCACGATTTATTTCCAATAATCCTATAAATCCCACCAAAACAAATCCTAATGCAAACAAAGCCAAAAACGGTGCTAATGCTGGCATACGTTGAATAGCAAGCAGAAATGATGATCCAGCGTAGACCGCAAAAAATAATTCGAGCCATACTGTTTTGTCATTTTTGTTTTCATAAAGATCATATATAGAAACAGATGATCCGCTATTTTTCGGAGTGCGTAAAAACTCATTAGGTTTATATCGGAAAATAGCCTCAAACACTGCTCTAGTATTGTTAACAGCAACTCCTAATCCCAACAACATCAAAACTGGAAACCATATAAACCTCAATAATCCTTTAGGATATGCCATCACCTGCGCAACAGCATATAACACCGGTGGTCCAAGACCAGCAATGCCAAGCCATTGAGGAAACACATAATTTATATCTGTATACAACATACATGGTATGCTGAACACAAGAAAGCAAAGCATCATCGGATGCATGAGATAACCACCCAAATGTAGAAGAGCCTGAACTCGCTTCCAGATTGAAAACTCCGCAAAACCAACCAGTCTAGATGCATGCTTAAGTAAACATTGTACCGAACCTTTGACCCATCTAAACTGTTGTCTCTTAAAAGCATGTATTCCAACAGGAATTTCTGCCGGTGACACAACATCTGAAACATACCTAAATTCCCAGCCTGCCATCTGAGCCCTATAAGAAAGATCTAGGTCTTCTGCAATCGTATCGATTTGCCATCCCCCAGAACTAACAATACATTTCTTACGCCAAACTCCCGCAGAACCATTAAAATTGAAACATAGATTATTGCGGCTACGAGCCACCTGCTCTACCACTAAGTGTCCATCCAGAGCTATTGCCTGTGCGCGTGTAAGCGGATTATCAAGAGCGTTAAGATGTCCCCAACGCGTTTGCACCATACCAACTTTTCGAAAGGTAAAATATGGCATAATGCTCTTTAGATAATTGGGGGGCGGAACAAAATCCGCATCGAAAACCCCAATGAACTCACCTTTAGCTTTCTGTAAACCGCTTGCTAGTGCTCCTGCTTTATTGCCAATACGATCCAACCTATGATAACACTCGATATTCAATCCCTTTTCTTTATATGAGACAACTAATTTTTTCACTATATCAGTAGTTTCATCAGTAGAATCATCCAAAACCTGAATATCTAAACTATCAATCGGATAATCTAAATTAGCTACTGCATGGATTAATCTACGTACCACCTGAATCTCATTAAACACTGGCAGTTGTACAGTAACATCCGGCCATTTTTTTGGAAAATGTGCAACTGGTTTGAGATTATACCTGCGCACAAAAAAAGCAGTGAGTATCAACATATTCAAACCATACATAGCTAATACAGATGCTGATATCACAAAAATAGCATGTGAAATATTTATTAGAAACATAAAACCAATCTCTGTAAACTTAGATAATAATTACAAACCAAACAGAAACATTTCAGTCCATCTGAAAACAATCATAGTTGCAAAGCTACTGACATAAATTGACGCTTATACGCTGGGCTGCTATTATCAGATTGCTTGGTGTGCCATATATAACAATGCCCAATAATTTTCTTTGATAACATGGAAACACCCTCTCAATTAAAACGCAGACAAAAGCGCCATACATTTTTTATCACCCTGATAATCCTTACTGTTCCGCTCTATATTTTGGGATTTGCTATACTGCAAATCGCGCCTGACAGTAATGTAGATGAATATGCAATTTTGCCATCTGAAGCACCACCAAAAGTAAGTACAATATTGCCTCGTACAACACCAACCCAAAAGTCAATGTCGCCTACATTTGAAATGATTACTGTTTCCACTGCCACTATTGTACCGATAAATAATACAACTGTTGTTGATAACACAATAATTCCAACTCATACTGCTTCTCCAACCACTAGCAACACTCCAACATCAACAGCTAGCACAACTCCTACATCCAGTCATACTGCTTCGCCCACATACACCGGCACATATACGCCAACCTCAAGCCTCACACCAACAGCAACGCCAAGTCAGACAATAATTGCACCCACCAAAACCAATACGTTAACACCACAACCCAGTAATACACCTACTCTTCCCTATACACCTACTATGACACCGTCGCCAGACGTACCCACACTTACAATGACGCCAACACTGACAGCCACAGTAACACCTACCGTCAGTAATACACCCACATCAACATCTACCGATTTAATTCCAAATACTAACACTCCTACAGTCACGCCAACTCCATAGCAAAATTATATAAAATAACCTTTCTTGGAAAGCAAACTTAGTGAATAGAAAATATAATTTCTGAGAATTATTTACATATTAGAGAAACAACATAGCACACAACCAATGCCACTATAAATATACTAATGAGCCGTCAGTGGTACTTGTATGATTAAAATATTAGCCATGCGTTTTACGAATCGCTAATAAGTCACGAAACATCTCATATACACCTGGCCATAAACGGACAGTACTACCAGGTGAGTCTCGCCAGATTATTGGCAACTCCTCTATGTTTAACCCTGCCTGTCGAGCCAAGAACAATATTTCGACATCAAACATAAAGCGCTCAACTATTGCTCGCTTGTATAACGGGACCACAGACTGTCCACGAGCAGCCTTGAATCCACATTGTGTATCAGAGAATTCAGAAAGACCTACTATTTGAATTCGTACAAGGTCAAACACATACGAGGCTATACGACGAAACAAACTAGGCTCTACCTCTATACAGGAATCTGGATGAGCACGAGTGCCAACGACCAAATCAGCTCCTCGCTCTAAAAGTTCAATAGCATTGTAGATTTCGTCTACTGGAGTTGAGAGATCAGCATCAAGAAAAACAACCCATTCACCTACCGCATCCAACACACCGGTACGCACAGCAAACCCTTTGCCACGATTCGGTCTGTACCGGATTAAGCGAGCACGATCATCTCCAGATATTATCGTGTCAATTATGTGACAAGTATTGTCTTCGCTGCCATCATCAACAACAATCAATTCCCAAGTATGCTTTTGTTTAGACTGAAGAAACTCTAAAATTTGCCTTATTCCAGATTCTATACGATCTTCTTCATTATATGCTGGCACTATAACTGAAAGTTGAACATCAAATGCCAACTGTGGATTCATTCTAACTCACCAATCCTCTCAGCAAGCGCATTGCATACCACATGATTAACTATCAGGTGACCATCCTCCTGATGGCCAATATGTTCACTAGGAATACGAACAACTAAATCAGCTGCATCAGCTAGAACACCACCTTGATTACCAGTAATAGCAATCACAGTACCCGAAAACTCTTCATGTACACATGTCACTGCACTTAAAATATTACTGGAATTGCCACTAGTGGAAATCGCTACTAATATGTCAGCTGGTCTCATGAGGTTACGCAATGGTTCTACAAAAACCGAATCATACGAAACATCATTACCCCATGCAGTAATCAAGGGCATATTGTCTGTCAATGCTATGGCTCTATATCTAGGTTTCCCCGACCGTATAGTAAGTTTAGACAAATCATTCATCATATGCGAAGCAGTTGAAGCACTTCCACCATTACCAATGATAAACACCTGGCGATCTTCAAATAATGCGTCAAACAGAAAATCGACCACTGCTTGTACTTCAGACCGCGAAACAGCTTTCAGAGTATTCTCTAAACCGGTAATGTAATCATCAACATAAGTCATAATTTCCCCTTTGTAATAGAATTTGTGCACTACCAATACTGCGAAATCTAAGCTCTACGTCCCTCCCCTCACTGTTCCAAGGGCACGCATATCGCTCCTAGCAGCCGTAGCATAGTCTCCAAAATCCGATTGTTTTTGTGCCCATTCTAGATACTCTTGAACACTCATTTCTACTGTACCTTCTGGAACCCATCCTATACCAACCATCTGGCTAATATCTGATATTATGTGACGAGTATCGCCAAACCTATACTCCCCTTCACACACAACTTTAATATCAGGTACACCAACTGCCTCAGCCATGATACTACCAAATTGATTGACAGTCACTTTTCTTCCACCACCTACATTAAATGATCGAAAATCCGCTCGTACATCTTCTAGAACCATTACATTTGCACGAGCTACATCTATCACATTGACATAATCTCTTATCTGGTCTCCATCTTCATATGCCGTAAGTGGTCCTCCAGCGAGAGCCTGCATAGCAAAAATTCTCAGCACTCCAGAATATGCATTTCTGAAGGACTGGCGAGCACCTTGAACAATAGAGTAACGCATTCCAACAGTGGGAATGTTATAACGACGACCAAGTACCATTCCCATCATTTCCTGAGTATATTTGCTCATAGCATAAGAATTATGGGGGCTTACATGCATTTCACTAGTATCCAGCAAGCCCAATTTTCCTGCACAGACAGGACACACCGGGTCCCAACGTTTTTCTTCCAGTTGCTGCGCAGAACGAGAAGGCGGATACTGGATCCCATGCACTTCACACTCATATTTTCCTTCACCGTATATTGCCTGGGAGGAAGCCATCACTACTTTGCTAATTGACAATCCTTGCTCAACTATAGTTTCGTATAATAGAGCAGTCCCCACGGTATTAACATGGAAAAAAGTCGAGAAATCTGGCAAATAATCCTGATAGGCAGCTAGATGAAAAACTGAGTCGATGTTATCAAGTGCAGATTTCCAAGCATCTTTGTCCCTAACATCTCCCCGAACAAAATCAACATCCGTTGATATATAATCCGGCAAATTACCACCAACATGTACGGGTGACGCAAGATTATCCAGTATCCGAACTTTGTAACCACGCTCTAACAGCAAGTCAATCGTGTGCGACCCAATAAAACCCGCCCCTCCCGTCACTAGTATATTTGTAGTCATGACATGTTAGAATACTATTGAAATGGTCAAATTGCCAACCCCTTATAGTAAAACAAGAAAAGCCGTGTTTCTAGACCGAGATGGTGTCATTAATCGTAACTTAAACAACTATGTCCAGTCTATAGATGATGTACATATTATTCCTCGATCACTGCAAGCTATTGCTAACTTAACAAAATCGGAATATGCCATCGTAATTGTGACAAACCAGTCTGCAATAGGACGCAGACTGATGACTCCGGAAATTGCTCAACAAATTAACAAGTTTATTTTGGACAAAATTCAATCCACCAAAGGAGTTATTGATGGAATATATGTTTGCCCACATCATCCTAAAAAACATTGTAACTGCAGAAAACCAAAACCTGGGATGCTAATACAGGCATCCATCGAACTCAATCTTGATTTAGAAAAATCTTGGCTCATTGGTGATGCTATTACCGATATTCAAGCCGCTATCGCTGCCAAAGCAAATCCCATCTTAGTTGCTACCGGACGCGGTGCCGACCAAGCAAATGATTTAGACAATAACAAATTAGCACACGTCCCTTTTGTAAAAGATCTTTACGACGCAGCCAATTATATTCTCGGTCATACCTAACCTCCAAGCCCTATACGCGCAACCTCTATAGTATAAAGCTCTACATGATCCCGAATTGCAGTAGCAGTTTCATCACTTACTGGTAGCCTAGAACCGTCTACAGCAGAATACATAACCGCCCATACCGCATAATGTCCTGGTGGCAAATCATCAGGAAGAACAAATGCAACATTGTGGCGTATAACATCACCTGAAGTCCACTGTTGCGTGGGCCAAAATCCACCTACAGGCTCGCTATCATTTTGTAACTCAACAGTGCCTTGTGGACTTATTAAATATGTGCCAATAGTATAACGTTCACTAATATCCTGTAGAGCTTCCCACTGTATCGACAAATTCAATATATTACCTGGCCTTACTAGACCCGGAGGTGGATTAGCATCGTAACCCCGCAGCACTATATCTTCTCCAAGAAACACGCCTAACCGAAACTCCGGCACAATATCACGCCCAGGCGAAGTAACGCTAGAAAAACTAATTGTTCTCACATTGGGAGCATAATCCCGCTTTTGAATTGCATGAAATTCAGAGTTCATCCACCATTCCATAGTCCGAACCACATTGCTATGATAAGCACCTGTTTCCATAACTAGAATCATAGTTTGATGCTGACGCCCAAAATAGTCTACAGGACTCCATGCGTCTCTATGCAATAAATCTATAGGATCAATATTAGCACTTGGAACGCTTTTGTCATTGTCAATTAGTTCATTTGGGTTTAATTCAAGTGTATACCAAATAGAATCTCCCTTATAGAAATTTAACATGTAATCAAAATAAGTCCGATTATTTAGAAATATAACCGGATCTGGTAAGACAGTGTTTTCAATCTCTGTACGCATAACATGTAAATCAGAATTATTACCCTGATATCTCTGGTCGAAATACACACGTCGCAATCCCAAAAATGTCAATGCTATAACACCGATTACCAACAGAAATGAGACAAAAGATGCAAACAATCTGCCGACCTCCACACTGGCTAATTTGTACAAAAGGAAAACAATACCAGCAACTGATGTCAGCAAAACTATTGCTAATATCCAATCTGGTCCGTCCCCGCTATACTGTACCCAAGCAAAATCTGGCAAAGTACCTTCGAAAATCATTCGCCAGTGCCCAAGAATGGGTGAAAATAATAAGGACCATAAACCAATTGTCCAAGCCGCGCCTGGTATGCCAGTATTATTCAGAATAGAATAATAATCTAAAGGATTAATCCATACAGCACCAAGCTGGACTAGAAATCCTAAAACGGCAAGGACAACAAGAGCAGACAATAATCTCTTACTAAGACGTACGTTGAGACATTGCTCTAGGGTGGGTAATACGGCCAACATCATAAAAGAAGTCACTGGTACAAGATAACGAGGACCCCAATTAGTACCACCAAACCATATTTCACCGCGCACAAGAGCATAAACCACCACAAAAGTGATAAACATGAAGAGAGGCCAGATAACATCTAATCGACGCCCATTACGTGATAGAAACGGAGAAAATAATGCTAATATGAGAACCGGAGAGTGCCAGAAAAAACCTTTGCCTGGACTAAACAGAAATCCGGATATTCCAACACCAGCATTATTTATATTGGCAAAAGCACCCGACAACCTCTCAAAAAGCTGAAAACGAAATATTCCTGCTCCTAGAAGTTCTGTGTAAATGTACAATCCAGCAAATGCCATAGCTACCAGTATCGACACTATTAGAGCTAGTTGCCAACTTAGAAAAATGGGTTTTCTCAAATTTGTCTTTCCGATTAACGGTATTAATACCAAAATCGGCAATCCCACAACACCTGATTCCTTCGCCATCACACTTAACACACTACTAACAATAGCTAAAACCATCCAACGATGTGGCCAACCAGCAGAAGAATGCAATTCATAACGCCACCGCAACAACCCGTAAGCTGCTAACAACAATGTAAATCCAGCTATTGATTCCCTGAAGTAATTCTTACTGTATGGCCAAGCTATAGTGGTAAGACCAAATAACAAAGCAGCGACGATAGCAATGTTACGTCTATAACCCAACCAGCGCACATATAGGAATAATAACATTCCTGTAGCTGCCGTGACTGCCATATTGAGCAGTAGAACGCTGTGTGCAACCCCTACCTCAGATACAATATCAGCAAATAATATCAGGGGTATACTCAGCAAAGGCTGTACAGGCTCTACATATGTGTGTCCCGGCCAATCAAGATCAGCTGTCATGTTTCTCATTACACTACCGCGACGAGCAAAACTTTCAGCAGTATCAAACAAGAACAATTCATCTGCGGAAATAAAAGTTAATGACGTAGTAAGCCAATACAGTAAATAGAGTATGCCAAATACCGCCCATCCAGCCGCACTATCTGAATAAGACCAACGATTGCCAGTACTCAAATCACCCATGTAGTCCAATGCCTAGTGGATGGGTGATTATATGGGCTCGATTTCGGTTTAACCAAATTCTATGTAAAACTGTGGCGACTTGGCTACTATCATGTAAATCAGTTACTGAATGCCATGGGCCATGTATATCCTGCGGAGCTATAGCATGAGTAATTACACTATTTATACCTGCTTCTTGTAAAGTATCCAAAGCTATTTCTGGATCCGGATGTATCAATACACAAGGACATTTCACTCTCGTTAGCTCTCGTTGCACTTCGGGAAGCGCTAGGGTGGGCATCACGTTTTCGTGCAAGTCTCCTCCGATAACAACTAGCTCTGTCTCCTTGATATCACTGAGAACATCAATACTGGCAGCTGCTGATCTAGTATCTCCAACAGAAACAGCAAGATTAACCAAAATTTGCCCACGCAATCGCAAAGCTGCATTCATCAATGCTGCACGTTCTCGAAGACCATCATTGATGTCATGCTCGTTAGAATGGAGAATGTTACGAACAGAGCCAGGATGCTCTGCTATACAAATTGCAAAGTCTTGAAGTCTACTTAATCCTACCTCAGTCCAATTCATACCTGTATCAATATCACTGTCATCCTGAACAACTGGTGTAAGTATCAAAGAAACATCTCTAGCAAGCATAGTCACTGCTTCAAGAATGTTCAAGAATTCCTCACCACCACCTATTACAGTGACCTTAATGTCAGCATCCAAACGATTCTCCCGAACACTATCCCATAACAACTCCAATGCATATATCATCACCACGCCAAGTATCACTGTTGCACTGGCTAGGATCCAACTGATAATTGTAGATGCAAGATACACGATTACAGCAGACATAATTCCAAGAATGCCGGTAACGATGTAAAGAGCTGTAACGGTTCGACGATGGCTAAGTCCTAATTTCACAAGGCGATGAGAAGTATGATCTACTCCACCTTGCCACCATGGCTTACCCCGTCGAACCCTAGAAACAACGACTAATACGGTATCAAACACCGGTACACCCAATACTAAAACTGGGACCATCCAAGTTTGTGTATTTGAAACATCAGGAAAAGTTAGCTTGATACCAAGAACTGCCAATGTTATACCTAGCAGCATTGAACCTGTATCACCCATAAAACTTACTGCTGGCTGATAATTGTAGAAAAGAAATCCCAAACATGCACCTAATAAAGCTGAAGCTAAACTTGCAACTAATATCTGTCCATTTATCACTGCCAAAATCAGAAAAGATGCAGCTGCTACTGCAGAAGTTCCTGCAGCTAATCCATCCATGTTGTCCTGCAGATTTACCGCATTGATAACTCCCACCCCCCACAATACAGTCAAACCGACATTCATCCATTCAGCATCAAACATATTGACACTCACTCCACCAATCGCAATCAGTAGCATAGCAAGTGTCTGACCAAACACTTTTCCCCAAGGTCCTAAACCTACACGGTCGTCAACAAGGCCAACAATACTTATCAAAGTGCCTCCAATAACTATTGCGGCCAACTCGCGATACTCGCGGCCACCTCCAAAAATCAATAAACTACCTATGATAGCTGCCCAGATAGCTACGCCACCAAGCACTGGCACAGGCGCTATATGAAATTTGTGCGGACCAGGTGCATCAATTAGTCGCATTCTACGAGCTGCCATAAGTGTAAGTGGGGTTGCCACAAAAGCAATTAAGCCAGCAACTAATGCTATTAGAGAATAGCGCAGCACAGTTTCAGACAACATTTCGTTTTTCCTTTAGTAACTTGCTGTACAAGTTAGCAGTCCTATTTATCATGCTTTCTAGATCATGATGTTTCAATACATAACTTTGTGCAGCATCTAGTATGACATCCGGAGTATTTAGAGCACAATAAATGGTATCAACTAAAGAATTCACGTCATCCTCGCTGACCAAGTAGCCTGTCGTTTTCGAATTGATAATATCAGGGACTCCACCAACTGAAGTAGCTACAACTGGTACCCTAGCAGCCATTGCTTCGATTATTGCACATGGGGTACCTTCATTAATTGAGGTATTGACTAGTACGTCTAAGTCTGCATAGATTCTATCTAAATCACGACGCCATCCTGTGAAAATAACCGAATCGCCAATACCACTTTCACTACATAGTTTTTGTAACTCAGATGCTAGTTGACCACTACCAATAATCACAAAACGACCATCAAAACCAGACTGTAACATCGAGCGGGCTGCCATAAGGAAATATCTATGGTTTTTTATTGGTACTAATCTACCTACATTTCCAATAAGCGGTACATTTGATTCTATCCCCAACTCTCGACGAAATTCTCCCATTTTTACTGAACAATTTTTGTATATATCTAAATCTAAACCTAATGGTAATACATGAATCTTCTCGGGCGGAGCAATGTTGTGCTGTAACAATTCATTTCTGACTGATTCACTTACAGTTAATATGACAGTTGACAAACTTGCCAAGATTCTTTCAATAAAAACAATAATTTTCGAGATGCCAGCTCCCCAATATCCACTAAATACATGTCCATGAAAAGTATGTACAATGATTGGTACTTTTGCCAGCTTTGCTGCTATACGACCCAAGGCCCCTGCCTTAGCCGTATGCGTATGTACTATGGTAGGAGACGTTAACCGCATCAACCTCCAGAGCCTACTAAAAGCATATAAATCATTCCATGGTGACAGTCTAGCTCCAAGACTATTGTAAAGATGAAATCTCAATCGATACTGGTCGGCTAAATCGGTCATGTCCCCCTCCGAATCTTCCTGTCGACCAGAAACTAACGTAGTTTCAAAACCTTTCTGCATTAACCCAGAAGATAATTGCGCGACGTGCAATGCCGGACCACCAATATTCATACGTGCAAT